>CALGQU010000077.1 GCA_937959125.1 uncultured Croceitalea sp. | reverse complement strand
ATCCACCCAAACATTGCCTCCTTTGTGGGATGCTACTGTACTTTCTATAAAATTCATGCCGCGGACACCGTCTTTCATTGTGGGGAATTCCCCCTCATGATACACCTCTCCGCGTATCGCCTTTGCGGCACCTAAATAGATGTTGGCCATAGAATCAAAAATCCCTTCAGGATGTCCCGGGGGTAATTTGGAGGCATTTAAGGACAATTCCGAATTATAGTTGTGTCCCGGCTTATATATCTGTAAAGGTTCCGTATCGCTCATTTTATATAGGAAGTTTGGGTTTTCCTGCTCCCACTTCAACGCCCCTTTTTCGCCATAAATGGCAATGGTCAACCCATTCTCTTCCCCGGTCGCTACCTGGCTGGAGCGGATGACCCCTTTAACGTGCTCGTTCATACGAATCAATACTGTTCCATCCACATCCATTTTATTGTCGGAATAGAGGTAGTTAAAATCACAAAGAATCGATTTTACTTCCAACCCCGTCGTAAACTCTACCATATTAAAGGCATGCACCCCAATATCACCCATACAGGAACTAATACCTGCTTTGGTGGGATCCAAACGCCAAACCGTGGAACGCTTTTCCTTGTCATGGATAACGGAATTGATCCACCCTTGATAATATTGTGCATCCACCTTATGGATCTTGCCCAATTCGCCTGCCTTGATCATCGCTTTCATCTGGCGTACCATAGGGTAGCCAGTATAAGTATGGGTAAGTGCAAAGACCTTCCCGGATTTCTCATGCGCCGCTTGCAAGGTTTTTGCTTCCGCATAATCCATGGTCATCGGCTTTTCGCAGATGACATGAAAGCCATTGTCCAACAGCTTCTTGGCCATTGGAAAATGCAAAAAATTAGGCGTTTGCACGGAACATACCTGTATACGCTCATCTTCCGGCAATTTTAATTCCTCTTCTATTAGGGTATCAAAGTCCTTATAAATACGATCGGTAGGGATGTCTATTTCCTTGGCAAAAGCAATACTCTGATCGTAATCCGGATTAAAGACCGCCCCAACAATCTCGTAATTGTCATTGATAAAAGAGGCCACCCTGTGTAGAACCCCAATTAAGGAATCCCCGCCCCCACCTAAAATTCCTAATCTTATTTTTTTTGGCATGTGTTGCTATTTTTATTCTTTGTATTCGATTTTTTCGTTCTTAAAAAACAAGGCAAATAGTACCAATACCCCAAGTGCGAACAAGGCCGGGAAAATCCATATGTTCTCCCAATTGTGTACGTTCTCAGAAATTAGATAGGCATCCGTAATTTTGCCTGCTACCCAAAACCCGATCAACATACCCACCCCATAGGTCGCTAATGTTATCAGACCTTGAGCCGCACTTTTATAACGTTCCCCAGCTTTGGTATCCGTATAAATCTGTCCGGAGACAAAAAAGAAGTCATAACAGATACCGTGCAGTGCAATACCCACAATAAGCATAAATGCCAGATCGCCAGCATTTCCGTAAGCGAAAAGTAGATAGCGTACAAGCCAAGCTACCATACCAAACAGTATGGTTTTTTTAAATCCAAAGCGTTTAAAAAAGAAAGGCAAAAGCAGCATAAAGACTACTTCGGAAACCTGTCCTATGGACATTTTGGCTGCAGGGTTGGAAACCCCTATTTCCCCTAAAAACTGCCCGGCATGTTGGTAATAAAAAGCCAAAGGAATACAGATAAGAACTGAAGCCAAAAAGAAAATTAAAAAGTTACGGTCCTTAAGCAGTTTAAGGGCATCCAAGCCTATGATATCCCCAAAAGAGATTTTCTCATCTTTCCCTACTTTGGGTGGGGTCTTTGGCAAGGTAAAACTAAATAATCCTAAAATCCCAGATGCTACGGCTACCATTAAAAAGGTATTTCTAAGCAAGCCATCTTGTACGCCCTGTTCGCTATCCCAACCAAAAAAGCTAATGGCCAGACCGGCAACGATCCAACCAATAGTACCAAAAACACGTACTAGGGAAAATTCTTTGGCAGGATCCGTCATTTGGTTAAAGGAAACGGAATTCACCAAAGCCAAGGTGGGCATATAAGCAATCATATATCCCAAAACGTAGGGGTAGAACACCGTAAAGTCCGTAGCATTGGCCAATTGGTACATCAAGAAAGCTCCTATCAAATGGAGTACGCCCAAAATACGTTCCGCGTTAAAGAACCTATCGGCAATTAAGCCAATAAAAAACGGTGCAATTATGGCTCCCCAAGATTGGGTGGAATAGGCTTGGGCAATATCCCCGCCGCTTGCTTCCAAGCTATTGGGCAGATATATTCCCATAGTAACAAACCAGCCTCCCCAAATGAAGAACTCTAAGAACATCATTAAGGACAATTGAAATTTAGTCGTATTGTTCATAATATATAGTGGTGTATTGATTAGCGTTTGTAAAAAATATAATCCAATTGCTCCGGGGCAATCCCATGACTTCGTAAATCTGCCAAAATCTGGGCCCTATGGTGTGTGGAATGATTGATTACATGAAACAAAATATCTTTGACCTCATTGGCAAAAACACGGCCTTCCGTAGTCTCGTAATTCTTGCGTTTTTCAAAATCATCGGTATTGGTGATAATTTCAAATGTGGTGCGTTGGTTCTCATAATGGAGATCTTCCCAGTTTTCCAATGGGTGCTCCTGCCAAACTTCTAGTTCCCATGGTTTGCCCAACAGGCGGCAGTTCCAAATATGATGTGCGTTCAATACATGGCTAAAGAGCCTAACGGTTTCCTTAGGCACTTTTTCCAAGGCACTGCACTGATCAATCAACTTTTTGTTGCTATAGAAGTTATAATCAAATAGTTGGTTAAATAGGGATTTCATAGGACCGGTATCTGGTTAAATTACTGCGCAGTGCGCAACAATAGTTTTTTAGTGGCCAGAATGCCTTCTTCCTCAGATAAGTTTTCTCCTTCGTATTCCACTCCAACAAAACCTGTATACCCTGCTTTTTTGACAATTTTAATCATCTTATCATAGTCTATTTGGGTCTCATTGCCTTCTGCATCAAAACCATAGGACTTTGCACTTACGGCCTTGGCATAGGGCATTAATTCTGATACCCCTTTATACTTATCATACGTTTCAATACAGGGCGAACTATAATATGATCCGTTTTCCCTTTTTACACAAAAGTTGCCAAAATCCGGCAAGGTGCCACAATTGGACAAATTCACTTTTTTGATAACCCCAACCAACCAAGATGCGTTGGAAGAAGGGCCTCCATGGTTCTCTACAATTATGTTGATATCCTTCTCTTTGGCATAGGTAGCCAACAGGGTAAGTCCATCTACAGCGGCTGTTTCCCAAACGGCCAGTTCCATGGCCCCCTGTAAATTTACCCGAATGGAATGGCAACCCATAGCTGCGGCTGCATCTACCCATTTAAAATGGTTCTCTACTGCGGCCTTCCGTTCTTCGGGGTCGGTAGCGGCAAGTGCTCCTTGGCCATCCACCATGATCAACACATTGGTCATCCCATATTTTTTTGCTTCTGCATTGCTCTTCTCTACAAACTCCTGCATGGCCTCATCAGAAAAATTGGCTTTTTCCAAAGTAGGATAATACAATCCACTTACATATTCCAATCCGGTAAAACCCCAGCCTTTGGCTTTTTCTGCAAAGCGGTAAGGGTCTAGCCCTTCTTCCTTGATCATTCTATTTATGGACCATTGCGCAAGGGAGAGTTTAAAGAAAGGTTCGCTGGTTCCTTCATTGGATTCCATCGCTTTAGCTTCCATTTTTTCAGTATTCTTTTGCTTCTTACAAGCATTGGTTCCAACAAGGGCAAATAATAATGCGACGGTTGCAATCCGCCGTACATTTTTTCTTTGATTCATCAAAAAAAATTTGAAGTTCTGATAATTAAGAAATTACGTATTACTACAACGTTATAGTGCTAAATCCTCAATAAACATAGCTGTTAAATGTAGAAAATTAATTTAATATTAATACATTTAAGGAATAAACAATTTTTAATTAGATGAGCAAATTCTATTATAATGACGAGCAAGGGTCGTATGACGCGATTGTTGTGGGAACGGGCATTAGTGGGGGATGGGCAGCGAAGGAGCTGTGCGAAAACGGACTGAAGACCTTGGTGTTGGAAAGAGGCCCCATGGTAAAGCATAGGGAGGACTATCCTACTGCAAATTTGGATACTTGGGATTTGCCCCATGCCAATCAACCAACGGCAGCCGATGTTGCGCAGCAGGAAAAACAGAATAGAACGGGGTATACTACAAGACAAGACTCCAAACATTGGTTCGTAAATGACCTAAAACATCCCTATAACGAAGTAAAGCGATTTGATTGGATGCGTGGTTACCATGTAGGCGGCCGTTCCATTATGTGGGGCAGACATAGTTATCGTTTTAGTGATATTGATTTTACCGCAAACAAGAATGAAGGTATCGCCGTAGATTGGCCGGTACGATATAAGGATATTGCCCCTTGGTATGACAAGGTGGAATCCTATATTGGGGTTTCTGGGGAACTCTTGAACTTAAAGCAATTGCCCGATGGCCAGTTTGAGCCCATGATGGAACTTAACTGTGTGGAAGACCACGTGCGCGGTAAAGTGGCGCAGCATTTTGATGGCCGGGTGATTACTGCAGGCCGTGTGGCACACATTAACAGTGATAAAAAATTTGAAGGTGATGGCAGGGTACGCTGTCAATTTAGGAACCGCTGTATGCGCGGATGTCCTTTTGGCGCATACTTTAGTAGTGTTTCCTCTACCCTACCTGCTGCGGAACGAACAGGAAACATGACCCTTAGGCCAGACTCTATAGTACATGAGATCATGTACGACCCAAATACCAAAAAAGCGACAGGGGTCAAAGTCATCGACAGGGAAACCAAAGAAGAATTTGAGTTTAAGGCCAAGGTAATTTTCCTTTGTGCTTCTGCCGTAGCCTCCACTTCCATTTTGATGAAATCCAAATCTGATCGCTTTGAAAACGGTCTTGGAAACGATTCCGGTGAGTTGGGCCATAACATCATGGACCACCACTTTAAAGCCGGTGCTAGGGGAAAAATAGATGGTTTTGACGATAAATTCTATAAAGGGAGAAAACCAAACGGTATTTACATCCCAAGATTCAGGAACATTGGCGGGAATTCCAATATGAAAGAATTTACCCGTGGTTATGGATATCAAGGTGGGGCCTCCCGTGGGGATTATGAGGATATGGTTGCCGAAGCGTCTTTTGGCAAGGCATATAAAGATGCCGTAATGGGTCCTGGAGGTTGGAACATGAATATGTTGGGCTTTGGTGAGATTCTACCTTACCATGACAATAAAATGTTCCTGGATTACGAAAAACTGGATGATTGGGGATTACCAACGGTTACCTTTGATGCAGCCATCAAAGAAAATGAACTTAAGATGCGGGTAGATATGCAGGAGCAAGCCGCCTCCATGTTGGAAAAATCCGGCGCGCGGGATATTGAAACCTACGATGACACCTATGCCCTTGGGCTTGGTATCCATGAGATGGGAACCGCCAGAATGGGCAGGGATCCAAAGACCTCTGTGGTGAATGCCCACAACCAGTTGCATGCCTGTAAGAACGTCTATGTTACGGATGGTGCTTTTATGACCTCTGCAGCCTGTGTGAACCCATCGTTGACTTATATGGCCTTTACGGCAAGAGCAGCCAACCATGCTGCCCAAGAACTTAAAAAAGGAACTATCTAATGGAAAGAAGATCAGCACTTAAAAATATTGGAATGGCTTTTGGCTATGCCGTTGCCACGCCCACCCTTTTGGGTATTGTACAAAGTTGTAAGGAGAAAGCAGCATATGCCGCTTGGGTACCGGAGTATTTTGAAAAAGACCAGGGCTATGCCATAGCCCAAATAGTGGATATTATTTTGCCTAAGACGGACACGCCTTCCGCAACGGAAATGAACGTCCATATGTTTATTGATGAGTTTGCATCCAAAGTGATGATGACCCAGGCAGAAACGGTTGAAAATATCAAAAGTGAGTTTGAAAGCTTTGACGGGGACAGCATCAAGTCCAACAACAAGGACTTCTTTTCCATGACCTTGAACACCTTTACCGATGCGGTACTTAAAAGCGCTGGAAAAGATGCAGTAACGGATTTAGAGCCCAAAGATTATGAACCTCTATTGGCAAAATATCTTAAGGAAAGGTCAGATGAGACGGGGGATGCGCATTCCCAAGCCCTCAACGCTTATGCCAAAGCGGTGGTAGAAAACGGGTCCGCTGAACTTGATAGCGAAATCGCTTGCTATGAATTTGCCGGAAATATACGAGGCATGGCCACATGGGCCTATAAGTCTTCTGAGTACATTGGTGAAGAAGTACTGGCTTATCTACCCATACCTGGGGAGTACGTTGCCTGTGGCGACTTAGACGAGCTTACCCAAGGAAGGGATTGGTCTTTAAAATAAATTACCTTATTGTTTCTATCAAAAAACCCGAAGCCTGCTTCGGGTTTTTTTATGTCAATAAATGGCACCAAACTTTAAGACTAGCCCTTGACCTGTACTAAGAATCGATCCAAGGGTCCAGGCATCAAACAAAGACCAAGATAAAAGACGAGGGTAGTACACCCACCTATTCTATCAGCGTGCCACAGTTTAAAAAAAGTGTTTCCCCAAAAAAATACCCCAATCCGCTTTTGGCTTCATGGGGTACTTTTGGATCAAATAAACACTATCACACTATGATCCACACATTAAGCAGTCATCGTCCGCTTGACCTTCTTTGGCCCGTGCAATCATTTCTTTCATTTCGGCCGGTGTCATTGGCTGAATGTCTACTTCCTGCTGTTCTACTGGGGTAGGATTAACCTTCATGTTCTGTGCCGCTTTTGGATCTGCAGCCGTAACCTCCGCTGCTGCGGCAACACTTACGGGAACTTCTTTCTTTTTGGTATTGTCCAAAGTAAACTTAATGGCGTCCACCGCTGCTTTGGTCCTTAAATAATACATCCCCGTTTTTAGACCACTTTTCCACGCATAGAAATGCATTGAGGTCAATTTGGAATAGTTGGCGTTCTCCATAAACAAGTTAAGGGATTGACTTTGGTCAATAAAATACCCTCTATGTCTAGACATGTCTATAATATCCTTCATACTTAACTCCCAAACCGTTTTGTACAGTTCCCTAATATCTTGCGGGATCGTTTCAATATGTTGGATGGAACCGTTGGCACGCATCAATTCTTGTTTCATGTTCTCGTTCCAAAGCCCTAGGTTGACTAAATCTTCCAAAAGGTGTTTGTTGACTACGATAAACTCGCCAGAAAGCACCCTTCTGGTGTAGATGTTGGAGGTATAGGGTTCAAAGCATTCGTTATTTCCTAAAATCTGGGAAGTTGATGCGGTTGGCATTGGCGCTACCAAAAGGGAATTACGCACTCCGTTTTTCTTGACATCCTTACGGAGTTTATCCCAATTCCATCGTCCTGATAGTTCATCATCCTTAATACCCCAAAGATTATGTTGGAACTCACCATTTGCAATAGGGGAACCTTCATAAGAAGAATAGGCCCCTTCAATTTTCGCTTGCTCCATAGAAGCGGTGACTGCTGCAAAATATAGGGTTTCAAAAATCTCTTGGTTCAATTTTTTGGCAGCATCACTGGTAAAAGGCATACGCAGCATGATAAAGGTATCTGCCAAACCTTGGACACCCAAACCAATAGGTCTATGGCGCATATTGGAATTCTCCGCTTCTTTTACCGGGTAATAATTTCTATCGATGACCTTGTTCAAGTTTTTGGTCACCCTTTTGGTCACCTTAAACAATTCTTTATGGTCAAATTCACCATTTTTAACGAACATGGGCAACGCAATGGATGCCAGGTTACAAACCGCGACCTCATCTGGGGAGGTATATTCCAAAATCTCCGTACACAGGTTGGAGGAACGGATGGTCCCTAAATTCTTTTGGTTGCTCTTACGGTTAGCGGCATCTTTATAGAGCATATAGGGCGTCCCTGTCTCAATTTGGGATTCCAATATCTTTTCCCAAAGTTCACGGGCTTTTACCGTTTTACGGCCTTTGCCTTCCGCTTCATATTTGGTATATAGCTTTTCGAACTCTTCACTATGGTTCGTAAAAAGCCCTGGGCACTCGTTAGGACACATTAAGGTCCAATCTTCGTTAGCCTCCACGCGTTTCATGAACAAATCTGAAATCCACATGGCGTAGAACAGGTCGCGAGCACGCATTTCTTCTTTCCCATGGTTCTTTTTCAAGTCTAAAAAGTCATAGATATCCGCATGCCAAGGCTCCATATAAATAGCAAAACTTCCCTTACGTTTTCCACCTCCTTGGTCTACATAACGTGCCGTATCATTGAATACTTTTAGCATGGGCACTATCCCGTTACTTGTACCATTGGTCCCTCCAATATAAGAGCCTCTTGCACGCACATTGTGTATGGACAAGCCTATTCCACCAGCGGATTGGGAAATTTTGGCGGTTTGTTTTAACGTATCGTATATGCCGTCAATACTATCTTCCTTCATGGCCAATAAAAAACAAGAGGACATCTGCGGTTTTGGGGTCCCAGAGTTAAATAAGGTTGGCGTAGCATGGGTAAAGTACTTTTTGGACATCAACTCATAGGTCTCTATGGCTGCCTCTAGATCATCCACATGGATACCTACGGAAACCCGCATCAACATGTGTTGCGGGCGTTCTGCTATCTGCCCGTTAACCTTTAACAAATAAGAACGTTCCAATGTCTTAAAACCGAAGTAATCGTAGCCAAAATCACGGTTATAGATTATTGTGGAATCCAAGCGTTCTGCATTCTTGGAAATTACCTTGTACACCTCATCGGAAAGCAAGGGTGCTTTTTTGCCCGTCCTAGGATTTACATATTCATATAGATCCTTCATGGTCTCGGAGAAGGATTTTTTGGTGTTCTTATGTAGGTTGGAAACAGAAATACGTGCCGCCAATTTTGCATAGTCCGGATGCGTGGTCGTCATTGTAGCCGCAATCTCTGCCGCAAGGTTATCCAATTCGGAAGTCGTTACCCCATCATACAAGCCTTCAATAACACGCATGGCAACCTTTAGCGGATCTACCAAACCATTAAGTCCGTAACATAATTTACGTACTCGAGCTGTGATCTTATCGAACATGATCAACTCTTTTCTTCCGTCTCTTTTTACTACATACATGTGGCTACTTGTTTTTTGTTAATTTAAATATATTGGTCATCAAAAACTATAAGCTATCTTAATAGCTTAAGCAATTAGGCTATGGTTTGGTTATGGGGCTGAAAATAGAGGTACTCTAGTTAAGGAATACCTTAATTAATTTATTATCTAGAAATCGGCATCAAAACTAATTTTCTGCGCATCTTCATCCTTGTCTTTATTGAGCACCCCTGCTTTTTGGTATTCTGACACTCTTTTCTCAAAGAAATTGGTCTTTCCTTGTAATGAAATCATGTCCATAAAATCAAAGGGGTTGGTGGCATTATACACCTTATCACATTCCAACTCCACCAACAATCTGTCCGTTACAAACTCTAAATACTGTGTCATCAATTTAGAATTCATACCTATTAGACTTGCAGGCAGGGATTCGGTAATAAATTCCCGCTCAATATTCAAAGCATCCGTTAAAATCTGGGTGATACGTTCTTTAGGGACTTTGTTGATCAAGTGTTTGTTATGCAGGTGGACCGCATAATCACAATGCATGCCTTCATCCCTGGAAATCAATTCATTGGAAAATGTCAAGCCTGGCATGAGCCCTCTTTTCTTTAACCAGAATATGGAACAGAAGGCTCCAGAAAAGAAAATACCTTCCACAGCGGCAAAGGCAATTAAGCGCTCCGCAAAACTTGGGGACTCTATCCAGTTCAAGGCCCAATCCGCTTTCTTCTTTATCGCCGGGAAATTTTCAATGGCTTTGAACAAGATATTCTTTTCCTTTTCATCCTTGACATAGGTGTCTATTAAAAGGGAATAGGTTTCCGAATGGATATTCTCCATCATAATCTGAAAACCATAAAAGAATTTTGCTTCGGCATACTGCACTTCGCTAACGAAATTTTCTGCCAAATTTTCATTGACAATACCATCAGAGGCCGCAAAGAAAGCCAAGATGTGTTTGATGAAATACCGTTCATCGTCATTTAGTTTTTCGTTCCAGTCCGTTAGGTCTTCTCCAAGGTCAATTTCTTCCGCTGTCCAAAAACAAGCCTCACATTTTTTGTACCATTCCCACAAATCGTCATGTTTGATGGGAAAAATAACAAATCGGTCCTCATTTTCTTCTAATATAGGCTCAACGGCAGCTGACATAGTTCTGTGTTTATAAAATGGATAATTAAAACTGGGATTTACCTCGCAGTACGGACTAACAAATATTCAAAAATGTATCTAGATTCTAAAGTTTGTTTGAGTTAATACTGTCCAAAGTTTTTAACACAGATCGTTGAAATGTAGGTTGGGGCACTATGTTTATTAGGCTTGTCCATACGAAGGCCAGAAACTCTGATAATCAACAAAAAAGCAGAAAATATAAAAGACCAAAAGGTATGTATAAAACATACTTTTTGGTCTTTAGGTGATTACTACCAAACCGTACGGCCTTGGTGCTACTATGCTTTATTCTTGGCTAGGTAGTTCCCCCGAAACCTAAATCAAAAAGTCAAGCTATAGCAACCAGACTATTTTGCAAATTCACACGCTTTAGCATGTTGGTTGGCCGTACGTTGGCTGGTAGTCATTCGTTTTCAACTAAAGATGCCATTTCCGTAGTTTCCATGACATCCATTTTATCATCTGTTAGCACTGCCATTACCAATGCGATCATAAATGCGATAAAAAGAAGTACACTTTTTTTCATATTCGTTCTATTGGCTGGTTGTTTGTTGTTTACTATACTTTAAATCAAAGCGTATCCCCACCCTTCATAAGGCACCTTGTAATGGAGATTGCTTGTTGTTTGCTTATCATAGGACCAAGATACTAACGGAAAGCCTACTTCAAATAGTCGATGTATAACTGGTAGAAAATCATGTATAAATGGAAGGACGGTATTCCCGCTAACGTAATAGTCATTTTATATTTGTAGTCTAATACTTACTTTTTTGATTAAAAAACGGTTATTGCCAGTTATAGGCCATAACCGTCCATCAATACATATTTGGATACCGCCAGCATAATTCTAAAGTAATTCTAAAGAAAAAATGAATATCTTTTTATTATGTTAGAAGCCGTTTTAGTGGATGATGAATCCAAAGCCCTGGAAAGTCTTAGTTGGGAACTTAGTAACTTAAGCGATGAAGTAAAGGTCATTGCCACTTTTACCGACGCCCATGAAGCATTGCGCTATTTGGAGACCAATTCCCCAGATTGCCTATTCTTGGATATTGAAATGCCCATTATGGATGGGTTCCAATTCATTAAGAATTTAAAGAACAAGAGTTTTCCCGTAGTCATTACTACCGCTTACAACCAGTATGCCTTAAAAGCCTTAAAAAATGAGGCCATAGACTACTTGCTAAAGCCCATAGACAGTGATGATCTCAATGAGACCATTTTAAAAATCAAAAAATTCAACGATAAAAACTACACTGCGGAACGGTTGGAACAGATCTTGATCAATTTCAACAGCAAATCCCTACAGAAAAAAATTACCATCAATACCGATGGAAAACTGTTGTTCTTGGAAAGTGAAGAAATCTTATATGTGGAATCCGATGGGAACTACAGTACGCTCTACCTAGAAAGTGGACAGAAATTGGTGTTGACCAAAAAACTAAAAGAAGTAAACCAGTTGCTCCCTTCCGAGTCGTTTTTTAGAATACACAACTCCTTTATCGTAAACCTTGGAAAAATAAAGGAGTTCCTTAAAACAGATGGTTATGTGGTACTCAGTGCGGGACAGAAAATACCGGTCTCCCGACAGAAAAAATCAGATTTCCTAGATTTGTTATAATTTTCCTGAATGCCAAAACCGCACCACCCCCTTCCCTGGTTTCCTATGCTCAGAAAAACAAGAGGTCTTGCTGCACTTGTTTTTTTTGTTTTCTGTGGATTATTATCTGCCCAAGAAATGGCGGAAGAGGAAGCGCATGAACGGCTTTTGATTTTAAAACCAAAATCTTTTAAAGAAATAGACAAGGTTTTAAAACCTATCCGCCGTGATACGGTAAAGCTTAAGGCCTTTATCAATAAAGCGGAAAAGTACACCTATGAGGAAGGGAAGGTCTACGCCTTGAACTATGTTGGGATTGTTTATAGAAACCTATCAAACTACAAAAAATCCGTACTATTACATAAGGAAGCCCTAAAAATAGCACAAGAACTTGAAAATGATGAGTTTATTGTCATGGGGCTCAATATGTTGGGCGTGGTTTTTAGACGGAGCGACGCCATAAAGACCGCGCTGGACTACAACCAACAAGCCTTGGAACTGGCAGAATCCGTTGCCAGCCCCACCCTGCACCTAAAACGGCATATCAACATAGCCCTAAACTGTATTGGAAACCTTTACCAAACCTTGGGCCAGTATGATTTGGCCATTGCCAATTTTAAACGGGCCCTAGAAAACGAAGGGGCGTTGAACAATAAACGCGGCCTGGCCATTAACAACCAAAACATTGGCGACTGCGAGGAGCAGAAAGGAAATTTGGATACCGCTTTGGGGTATTACCAAAAGTCACTTTCCATTAATGAGGAGATTGGTAACGACTATGGGCAGATCATCTGTAAAAACAGTATCTCACAGATTTACCTAAAGCGTAACCAACCCAAACAAGCCTTAGAGCTGTTGCAGCAGATAGAACAGCAGGCAATTAAGACCGTAGACCATTTTATCCTGACCTCCGTACTCATTAACCTGGGATGGGCGCATTTGAACTCTGGAAACCTAGGGCTTGCCCAAACATACATGCTAAAAGGGAAAAACTTGGCGACAAAAAGTGATATTCCCAGTATGGTCATGTACGCCAATAAACACCTTTCCGATTTGGAAATCGAAAAAGGGAACTATCGAGAAGCCTTGACATATTATAAAGAAGCCGATCAATTTGACAAAGAGATTACCAATGAGCGCACCCTTAGGTATATGAACGACCTCATCTTAAAGTATGAAAGCGAAAAGAAAACCAGCCAGATATCCGTTTTGGCAAAGGACAATGAACTCATACGGCTGCGTTTACGAAAAAACCAAACCACCATCTTGGTCAGTGCTTTGGTCATAGGCCTTATCGCTACCATATTGTTTATCATGTACCGTCAATACCAATCCAATAATGAGAAAAGGGTATTGGGTTTGGAGCAGCATATGCTACGGAGTCAAATGAACCCCCACTTTTTGTTCAACTCCCTAAACTCCATTAAACTTTACATTATTAACAACGAACAAAAAAACGCGGTACATTACCTTAACAAATTTTCAAAACTGGTGCGGCGTATCTTGGACGGCTCTTCTTTAAAGGAAACCCAACTTTCCGAAGAGTTGGAAACCGTAGAGCTCTATCTCAACATTGAGAACATACGATTTTCCAATGAGATCGACTACAACATCTCTATTGAGGAAGGTATTCATCCGGAGCAAGTGAAAATTCCATCCTTGGTGCTACAACCCTTTTTAGAAAATGCCATTTGGCACGGTCTATCCGCAAAGGAGGGGCAAAAAAATATCTGGATAGACATTACAAGGAAAGACGATAGCCATATCCAAATCTCCATTGTGGATAATGGGGTAGGCAGAAAAGTTTCTGAAGAAATCAAAGAAAATAGGGTGCTCAAACGAAAATCCGTGGGCATCGATATCACTAAAGAGCGTTTGGCCAATTTTGCCAAGGACTACCAATATGATTTTAGCGTTGAAATCATTGACCTGTTTGAAGATGGTGGACATCCCAAGGGAACCAAAATAGTGCTTGAGGTGCCTATTATGTAGTGTCTCGTCCCTTTTTACTATTGGGGTTCATGCCCTATTCATGAACTGTGTTTTTCAGCCACTTCTTCCAATTCCTTATACCATTGCTCCCCAAATTTTCTGATCAACGACTCCTTCACAAACTTGTATATCGGCACTTTTAGCTCGGCACCCAAGCTACAAGCTGGGTCGCAAATCTCCCATTTGTGGTAGTTTACGGCCGTAAAAGCGGAATAGGCTTTGGTCCTAATGGGATATAAATGGCAAGAAATGGGTTTCTTCCATGTGGTAGCCCCTGCGTTATAGGCGGCTTCCAATCCGCATTTGGCGACTTCCTTATCAAAGATGACATAGGCGCACTCGCTTTTATTAACCAGAGGGGTCTCCCATTCACCATCCTCCCCCTTTACAAAAGCCCCTTGTTCTTCTATGGCTGCAACCCCTTCTTCCCGTAAAAAGGGTTTTACCTTGGCATAGATATCCACTAAAATCTCGGTTTCCTTGTCCTCCAAGGGCGCACCGGCCTCCCCGTCCACACAGCAAGCACCTTTGCATGCACTTAGGTTACAAACAAAATCCTTTTCCAAAATTTCTTCGGAAACCAAAGTGCTATCTATTTGGAACATATTTCTAATTTAAGCTACTAATTTAATCATCCCTTTGCTAATGGAGTCGCCTATTTTAAATGTAATTTTGTATTGCTATTAATACGTCTGTATGAATTTCGACCTTAAAGAAATTGCAACGGCCAGTATGGTCCTCTTTGCCGTTATCGATATTTTGGGGAGTATTCCCATTGTTATTTCCTTGCGGCAAAAGGTGGGACATATACAATCCGGGAAAGCTTCCATAGTTGCCGCTTGTTTAATGGTAGCCTTTCTTTTTGTGGGGGAGAGCATTTTAAAGCTTATTGGTATCGATGTCAATTCCTTTGCGGTCGCCGGGGCCTTTGTCATTTTTTTCTTGGCCCTGGAAATGGTTTTGGGCGTAACGCTTTTTAAGGACGATGAACCAGAAAGTGCCTCTGTAGTACCCATTGCGTTTCCAATGATCGCAGGTGCCGGGACACTTACATCTATCCTTGCTTTACGTGCGGAATATTATGTGGAAAATATCATTGTGGCCATTATAGTGAATATCATATTCGTCTTTGCCGTACTAAAATCTTCGAAAAAAATTGAGCGGATACTAAGTAAAAATGGACTTAGCGTTATAAGGAAGGTTTTTGGGGTAATTTTACTTGCAATTTCAGTAAAATTGTTTGCTACGAACATTAATGCCTTGTTATAACAAAATGCTATGAACAGAACATTTCTCTTAATTTTGGTCCTTATAGCCCTTGGGCTTGCCATTTACAATGTGACCATTTTGGATTTCAGCAATCTTTTTGAGGGTGACAGCCTTATTGCCTGTATTGGTATTATGGCCTCTTTATGCGCTATAGTATTGCTTTTGATCTTTAATACCTCCCGCAAAATCTCCGATAAAATAAAAAAACATTAATCGTTGCTTCTGATAAGGGCCTCCTCAATATTCCTCAGCACTTGGCTATCTAAATCCAATACCCTTTTCAACATTTTATCTTCTGTTGATTTGATTTGCGCACCCAAATTTGGCGAATATAACTGCTCTGCCATATTGGCCTTTAAATAGGTCTTGATCAACCTATCGCTCCCGTAAAAATCCAGTTCAATACCCCCATTGATCAAGTAATCTATAAAGCGTTCAAAAATAATATCATCTACCTTGTACTCTTCTATAAACTCTTTTTGTGGGTAGTTGGCAAAGCGGTTTCTGTCCTTTTCCAAGAATTTAAAGACAAAATCAGAGAAAAACCCAGAGGAATCCAAGCTTTCGATACGTTCCTTATCCAAAGAACCTATAGGCACAAAAACATCTGGTATGATACCACCACCCCCATAAACCACCTTTCCTTTGGGTGTTGTGAATTTTAGGGAATCTGCTACTTTTATACTATCTACGGAAATGAGTTCGCCACTATTGTAACGTTCCATAAACTTTTGATAATAGTCCTTATGGCCTTTTTTGTACGATTTTTGAATGGAACGTCCTGTTGGGGTGTAATATCTGGAAACCGTTAAGCGCACCGCGGAACCATCCCCTAGATCCATCTCTCGCTGTACCAAGCCTTTACCAAAAGACCGTCTGCCCACAATGGTGCCCACATCATTGTCCTGTAAGGCTCCCGCAATAATTTCACTGGCGGATGCCGATCGTTCATTGATCAATACATAGACAGGGCTATCCTCAAAACTACCCCGCTCCGTGGCGTAGGCTTTTTTGACCTTCCCCTTCTTATTCTTAGTGAATAAGATCAACTTGCCATCGGCTAAAAACTCGTCCGCCATTTTCTCCGCAATGCCCAAATAGCCGCCTGGGTTGTCCCTTAAATCCAGTACTAGTTTGGTTGCCCCTTTTTTACGAAGCTCCAAAAGGGCTTTTTTAAATTCCTTAAAGGTGGATTCCGCAAAGCGATTGATGCGCATGTACCCCATGGTGCCATTCAACATAAAATTGGCGTCCACACTTTTAATAGGAACCACATCCCTTTTAACAAGGACGTCAAAACTTTTGTTTTCGGATTTTCTATAGACGTTAAGCTTTACCTTGGAACCACGTTTCCCTTTTAATTTATGGACCAAATTTTTATTGGCTATTCTTCGGCCATAGAGGGTATCCCCATCGGCCATTAAAATTTTATCCCCTGCTTGCAATCCTTTCTTGGCACTTGGTCCTCCCTTTATGGTCCGTACCACGGTCAAGGTATCGCGGTACATGTTAAAACGGATGCCTATGCCCACAAAATCCCCTTTCATACTTTCGGATACGGATTCCATCTCGCTCCTAGGAATGTATACGGAATGGGGATCTAACTTGCCCAAAATGTTATTTACGGTAACGTCAACAATACTATCCGTATCTATTTCATCTACGTACTCATAATCGATATAGTCGATTAGGCGGTTGAGTTTGTCCTTCTTGGAATTGGTGGAAAAAAGCTTCTCCGGTGTATCGTTAAAATGGAGTTTACCCCCAATAAAAACACCCAGGCCAATGGCAAAAGCCAATACCGTAGGTAACCAATAACTATATTTCTTCTTCATACTTTGGGGCTCGGCACTTAGACCGTTTCTTCTACTATGGGCATATGTTCAATGGCAACGCCTGCGCGTTGTAAAAATTGAAGCCCAGAATTGTCTTTATAGGCTTTTTGATAGACTACACGTTTTATGCCAGATTGATGGATAAGCTTACTGCACTCCCTGCAGGGGGACAAGGTAATGTACAAGGTAGCCCCTTCACAAGACTGGGTGGAGGAAGCCACTTTTAAAATAGCATTGGCTTCCGCATGTAGTACATACCATTTGGTGGCACCTTCATCATCTTCGCAAAAATTTTCAAAACCGGTTGGTGTTCCGTTATATCCGTCAGAGATAATCATCCGGTTTTTAACGATCAAGGCACCTACTTGTTTTCTTTTGCAATACGAAAGCTGCCCCCACTCTTGAGCCATGCGTAAATAAGCGCGGTCGTATTTTTCCTGTTTGCTCAACTCCATATTCCTATGCTAATACCTAAATATACCTGCTTTGACAGACCCGCACAAGCTCGTTCCATTAATTTTAACGTATGCCTACTTAGGGAACGTCTCCAACAACATAGGTATTGTGACCAAAAGGATTAAAATAGAGGCAATCCCTACAAAAAGACGCGAATTTAACTTTATAACCGATTGAAAAAGATACGCAACTCCCAAAACGATGAAGATAATAGTGACTTGGGAGAGTTCTATTCCCGTGGCAAAACCAAGCAGTGGCCCCAACTTGTTTTCTTCTTCCGCCATCAATAGATTAAAATAGTTGGAAAAGCCAAAACCGTGCACCAGACCAAAAACAACCGTTGCCAACAGGTGAAAGCTAAGGTTGATATATTCACGATTTCGCGCTACTTGATAAAGATTGAAAAGTGCGGTAAGGGCAATGGTCACCGGAATCAAAAATTCGATAAGGGCAACATCGACCGTGTAAATATCATAAACGGAACACGCCAAGGACGTACAATGGGCAATGGTAAATATCGTAGCCAAAAGCACCACGTTTTTCCAACTTTTAAAGGTAAAGGGTACTGCTAAAGCGGCCAAAAACAAAATATGGTCATAAGCCACTGGATCAAGGACGTGCTCCAGACCTAGTTTTACGTAAAAAAAGAAATCCTGCATGGTTATATTAGTTAGTTGTTCGTATAATTTTCAAGTCTCCAGATTCTGCGTATGTCTTGATCACTTGATTTCGCTCCACTAAAAAAGATTGAAGATATCGTTTTAGAAAAAGAGTATTTGCCATCCTTCCCAAGATACCCCATGGGGATTCAAACTCAAAAACGTCCGTCATCAAAGTGCCTTCTTCTTTTTCTTTAAAAATATGCTGATGTTTTAATTTTTTAAAGATTCCTTCTGCCATTTCATCCGTAAAACGAATAGGAAAATCATACTGGGTGATTTTTGAGGTAAGCGTTTGATAAAAACCTAAATGTTTGGCCCGCCAAGTAACTTGTTCGCCAAGGCCGATCAATCCCTTTGTTTTTCCCGCAATGGCCTTCTCATTTGTAGAAGCTGTTGAAATTTTGTGCAAATCGATACTTCGAGACAAGTCGAAAACAACCTTTCTGTCTGCTTTTATATACGTTTTAAGAACAATTTTGGCCATAGGACGACTTCCAAACTCTAAACTCTAAACTTAAGTGATTCCCCGCTCCTGCTGGATCACCTCATAGGCCTTCTGCACTTCCTTAAACTTTTCTTCCGCACCCCTTTTTATGGCTTCGTTTTCCGTAATCACCTTATCCGGGTGGTATTTTTTGGCCATGTTACGGTAGGCTTTTTTAACCTCATCGTCCGTTGCACCTTTGGAAATTTCCAAAATCTTGTAGGCATTGTCGGCTGCCTTTACGAACATCGCCATGATACTATCAAAATCCCGTTGGCCGATCCGCAGGTATCCTGCCAGCTCGCGCAATTTGTTTACCTCAGGTTTGCTAACGTTTCCATCGGCCTGTGCAATACCAAACAAAAAGTGGAGCAATTGCAAGCGCACTTCATACCGCGTTCTTTGGTTCAGGTAGTTGCAGATGCGTTGCGCAGAAACCTCGCGTTTTTTAATAACGTCATTAAAAGTCCTAAAAATGGCATTGGCCTTCTCCTTGCCGTAGGTGCTTAAAAAATATTGGCGTACATAATCCAGTTCCCGTTGGCTTACCTGCCCATCCGCTTTGATGACAATAGAGCAAAGGGACAATAAATTAAGCTCAAAGTCGGCCGGGGATACATTTTTACGGGTAAGGTCATCAAAAACAGAGCGGGGCCGGCGGGAAGTATCGCCCCCCAAACCATCCAGAAAGCTCCCTGCCAAAAAACCAAGGATCGCACCGCCTAACCCACGAATAAAAAATCCAATAATGGCCCCGGCCCATTTAATCATGTTTCCTTGTTTTAAGGATTCAAAGATAGGGGTTTACACAAAAAAGAATACAGGCAGATTTGTTAAGGAACATCAAGAAATTCCACAAAACCCCTATCTTTGATGTGATTAAAAAAATACGTTATGTATCCAGAAGAATTAGTAAAACCTATGAGAAACGACTTGGCGGTTGCCGGGTTCGAAGAATTATATACGAGTGATGCCGTTGAGAAGGCGTTGGAACAAAAGGGTACGACCTTGGTCGTAGTCAACTCCGTTTGTGGCTGTGCCGCGGCCAACGCAAGACCTGCCGCTAAATTAAGCTTGCAAAACTCTAAAAAACCGGACCATTTGACCACTGTTTTTGCTGGGGTTGATACGGATGCCGTAAATACGGCTAGGGCTGCAATGGTGCCATTTCCACCTTCATCACCAAGCATGGCCCTATTCAAGGATGGGGAATTGGTACATATGATCGAGCGTCACCATATTGAGGGCCGCCCTGCGGAAATGATCGCAGAAAATTTAATGGAAGCCTATAACGAACACTGTTAAGACTTTCTAATGTGCCTCCATATAGGAATAGCGCAAAATAATCTTGGAAAAAGACCACTTCAAATTGAAGTGGTTTTTTAGTTTTGTACTATCATGAAACTGTTGTCCTATCCTTTTACCCTGCTTTTCTTTCTATTTTTCGGCCTGGCTTTGGTCGTATTTCACCCCATTCAGTGGTTTTGTTTTAATGTTTTGGGCTATGCAGCGCACAAATGGAGTGTAAGCACCTTAAATTGGTTTTTAATGCGATCCACCAATATTTTGGGCACGCGCTACACCTTTACCAACAATCAAAATATTCCAACAGGCATTCCCTTGATCATTGTGACCAACCACCAAAGCATGTATGATATTCCACCCATTATCTATCATATGCGTAAATACCACCCTAAATTTGTTGCCAAAAAAGAATTGGGTAAAGGCATTCCCAGTGTGTCCTATAATCTACGCCATGGCGGTTCTGCCCTTATCGATAGAAAAGATGGCAAACAAGCCATTCTGGCGATAGGCAAGTTGGGCAGTTATATAGAAAAGCATAAACGCAGTGCCGTTATTTTTCCGGAAGGTACCCGCAGTAGAACAGGAAAGCCAAAACCTTTTAAACCTATGGGGCTTAAGATGCTGCTTAAAAAAGCCCCTTCCGCATTGGTAGTGCCCATTACCATCAATAATTCTTGGAAATTGCTACGCTTTGGGCAGTTTCCCATGGGACTTGGAGCCCATGTCACTTTTAAGGTCCATCCCCCTATGGAGAATACCAAGGATGTAGACGCCCTAATTACCCAAGTAGAAGAAATTATCACCAAAGACATCAACTATTGACCATGACGGATGCCGCCCTTGTAGAAGAAACCATCGCTTTTGTAAAAACCACCTTAATGGGAGCGGAAGGCGGACATGATTGGTTCCATATCCAGCGGGTGTTCAACAATACACTCTTACTCTCCAGGGAAGAAGAAGTGAACATCTTGGTGGTCAGCTTGGCAGCCTTGTTGCATGATATTGCGGACCCAAAATTCCATGATGGCGATGAGACTATAGGCCCAAAAATGGCCAAGGAATTTTTACAGGGACTAAATGTCCATCCTAGTACCATTGACCATGTAGTAAAAATCATTGAAAACATGTCCTTTAAAAATTCTTTGGACGTAAACAAGGACCCGTTTACCTCCAAAGAACTGGAAGTGGTGCAAGATGCGGACCGGTTGGATGCCATTGGTGCCATTGGTATTGCCCGTGCCTTCAATTATGGCGGATTCAAAAATAGGGAACTATACAACCCGGATATTCCACCACAATTGGATATGGACAAGGAGACCTATAAAAAATCCAAAGCCCCCACTATCAACCATTTTTATGAAAAGTTGCTCTTGCTCAAGGATAAAATGAATACCCCTACCGGAAAAAGGATAGCCAAAAGCCGACACCAGCACATGCTAGACTTTTTGGAACAGTTTTATGGGGAATGGAACGGGAAGCACTAATGCCGCTTACTTAAAAGTTTTAGCTTTTTTGTATCTTCCTAGCACAACTAAAGGCCCATTCCATGCAACGAAGAAAGTTCCTTAAAAACGCAGCCTCCGCTTCAGCAGCGTTTACCATTGTTCCCAGTTTTGTTTTAGGAAAAACCCATGTGCCGCCTAGCGACACCTTATATGTTGGTGCTTTTGGCGTTGGTGGCAGGGGTAGCGGTGTTGTGCGCGGTATGGCAGCTACCAATAAAGTGAAATTTGTGGCCTTTGCTGACGTGGACGACAGACGGGCAGCCCAAACCTATGAAGCGTTCCCCAACGTAAAACGATATAAAGACTTTAGAAAGGTATATGATAACCATTTGGGCGAATTGGATGCTATAATGGTCGCCACCCCGGACCATACCCATGCCTCCATAGCCCTGCCTTTTATGCGGGAGAAAAAACATGCGTATGTTGAAAAACCTTTGACCCATAACATAAAGGAAGCCCGTTTAATGACCCAAGTAGCGGCAGAAAACGGTATCGTTACCCAAATGGGAAACCAAGGGGCATCTAGCGATGACAGCAGAAAGGCACGGGAATGGGTAGAATCCGGAATTATTGGAAAAGTACATACGATTGACTGCTGGACAAACCGACCTGTTTGGCCGCAAGGAGTGCCGGTGCCCAGCAAAAAACACAAAATTCCCAAAGGTTTGGATTGGGACCTATGGTTAGGCTCGGCGGCTATGAGAGATTACAACAACGCCTATCTTCCCTTTAAATGGCGTGGTTGGTGGGATTTTGGTACCGGTGCCTTAGGCGATATGGGCTGCCATATTATAGAAACTCCTTTTAGCGTGCTTGATCTGGGCTATCCTACAGAGGCAGAAGCCAGCTGCACCACGGTATGGGTGGGTGATTTTGTAGAAGCGGATTACAGTCCCTCCTGCCCTCCATCCTCTAAAATACATCTTAAGTTCCAGCATGAAACCCACGGCGATATCCAATTGAACTGGTATGATGGTGGTCTAAAGCCGGACCTACCCGACGAGTTGAAGGACAATGAAAGTATTGGCGATAGTGGTGGTGGCACCATAATGTATGGCGATAAGGGCATCCTAGTAGTGGATACCTATTCTAAAAACGCCCGTTTGCTGCCTTCTGGGCTCATGGACCTCTATAAACCACCAAGCCCGGTTTATCCAAGGATTCCCAATGGCATGGACGGCCATATTTCCAATTTTGTGGAAGGTTGTCTTAATGGTGGCGCAACGTCTTCTGATTTTTCCAAGGCCGGTCCTTTAACGGAAACAGTCCTTATGGGTAACCTCGCCATAAAAGCGTATCAATACAAGCGCTTAAAACCAGGCAAAAAAGTGGGGGATTGGGCCCCTTACGAGTACCCTGGTCGCCGAAAATTGCTCTGGGACGGAGAAAATATGAGGATTACCAATTATGAAAAAGCCAATCAGTGGGTTTCTCGTGAATATCGTAAAGGGTGGGAGCTTGGCTAACAAACGTCTTGACAGTTGACTTATCCTTATGCCCCAATTTTATTGAATTTTAGGAGGGTAGCACTTAAAAGTGATGATTTTCATCACTTTATAGCACCCATTCATTTAATTTCTATGACACGACAACTTCTGTATTCCTTGTTCTTCTTTCTAACCGTTTCCCTTGGCCTTGCCCAAGAGTATTGGAAGCCTGTTAACGGTAAAAAAATTGTTTGGGACCTTACCCTAGAAGAACGTTTGCCGCATAAGGACAACATAGAACTCTCCGGTAGAAAGGTCTCTGCCATTATCTACTACAAAATTGACTCCCTTAAAAATCTAAGCATAGCAAGGGATGTTATCTTTCCGCAGTTGCGCACCTATAACAAATCCAACGAACCGGATTGGAAAAAGTTTAGGGCCTATTTTAGACGTACTACGGATGATGGGGTTTCCCCTACCATTATATTGGGCGAAAAATTGATCGTACCCTCAAAAGTAGATTCCGTTTCCATTGCCGGAAAGCTGATTTTCCATTGCGCTCCGGTCCAGGGACTTCAAGTCACCAAAACTATTTATCCCTCCATGGAAGATCGTTTTTTGGTGGAACAATGGGACGTAAAAAATGTATTGGACAAAAGCCAAACGATACGCTTTTCCAACGTAAATCTTACCCAAAGCCAAGAAGGGTATAAAGGTATCTACACTCACAGGGTGTTCTCAACCGCTATGGATAGTATTTCGCTAGCCCCTAACGCTACCTATAGTTTTCCCACCTACTATGGTGCCGTGCTCAATGATGAAAAAACATCCGATTTCAATTTTGAAAAAGCGTATAGCCAACGACAGGCCTTTTTGGATGAATTGTACGATCAGTTGCAGCTAAAAACACCGGATGCCGTTATCAATACCTTGTTTTACTTTTCTAAAATACGGGCCGCGGAAAGTATTTTTGATTCTTCCATGGGCTTGGTCCATTCCCCCGGGGGTGGTAATTATTATGCGGGTATTTGGGCCAATGATCAAGTAGAATACAGCGGTCCTTTTTTTCCGTATTTGGGCTATAAAAAAGGAACGACCGCGGCTTTCAATACCTATCAGAAATTCTTGGAGAACATTCCACAAACGGATACGCATATTCCTTATGCTTTTGAGGTAGATGGGAACTTTCCCATGCAGCATTTGGACCGTGGGGATGCCGCCATGATCGCCTATGGCACCTCCTTATACCTATTGGCTTCCGGCGATAAAGTAGAAGCTAAAAAACTTTGGCCCTTAATTGAATGGTCCATCAACTATTGCCATAACAAAAGAAACAGCGAAGGCGCAGTACAATCGGAATCCGATGAAATGGAAGGCCGTATCGCTACCGGAAGTGCCAACCTATCTACATCAACCTTATATTATGGCGGACTCAAATACGCCTCCAGTTTGGCAAAAGAACTAGGATTTCCTAAAAAAGCCAAGCTATACCGTAAGCGTGCCAAAACCATGGAAAAGGCCATCGATAGTTATTTTGGAGCTACTATGGAAGGCTTGGATACCTATAAATATTTTGAGGAAAACAGCTTGTTACGCCATTGGATCTGTCTGCCTTTGACCATGGGCATCACGGCTCGTAAGGAAGGTACTCTAAAAGCCTTGTTCACTAAATTATGGACGGACAACGGTATTCTGGTCGAGCTAAATCCCGAAGTACCCGTAGAAGATGCTATTTTTTGGGATAGGGCAACCCTATATGCCTTGCGAGGTGCCATGAAAGTGGGCGAAGTAGATTTGGCCTTTGACCGTCTAAAGGGTTACTCTACCAAAAGGCTTTTGGGCAATCATGTCCCTTACGCCATAGAAGCTTTCCCAGAAAATGATATGAAACATCTTTCTGCGGAAAGTGCCCTCTATTGCCGTATTTTGACGGAAGGCTTATTGGGCATGGAACCTTTGGGTTTTCATACGCTGGAACTTTCTCCCAGCTTACCTAACGGATGGGATAGCTTAAACCTTAAAAATGTATATGTATCAGGTAAAGCGTTTGCTATTTCGGTACAACGAAATACCAATGGCCTTGATATTTCCATTTCAGAAAGAGGAAGGGTTTTATTGAGCACTACTATTGAAAACGGAGAAAAAATCATACTTCAGCATTAATAACCACCACTAAAAAACAAGGCCATCCAGAAAACAATTCCCGGATGACCTTTTTTATGAATTAGTCGTGATAGCGGAACCCTTAATATAAAAAGCGGAGTGCCGTTCTATCATTGTTATTGAACTCTCCATTGGTGCTATTGCTAAAACATGCCAACATAATGGAAGAGGGATCAAAACCTGTTGGGGTACCGGGGATATGGATGGCCCCAACACCGGCAGAACCTTCATTTATATTGTCCCCACAACTTTGTCTGCTAAAAAAGTCGGTATGGCGAAATCCAACGGAATGTCCAATTTCGTGGGTGACCACATGCTCGTTTACATCGCTGGAGCTGTTGGCCAATCCAAAAATCTGTACAAATTTGTTCGGGTTACCAGCGGAAGGAAAACCAGCGGAACCTCCAACTCTTCCCGGATTGTTTGCAGAATTGTCGAACACCACGATATCTGCATTCGTACTCGCAGCAAAGCGCAAGGTAAAGCGTATTTCCAAATTCAAATTATTAAAGTTGTTGATGGCCCTACGCAACCCGGTCCTTCCCCTACTGGACAGACCAAAACCACTACCTGTATACCCTATAACGCTTAGGGTCCTAGGGCTACTTACCAAATTAGTGGTACGGTACTGTTCGCTTTGGATACCCCCCTCATCGGAAAAGATGCTTCTGCTCATGATGTCCTCTTGGGTCATCATAATATCTCCACCCACCAAAAAGCCAGAGAATTCACTTCCATCCGGAAAGTTTACCTGATAGGGTTCCACCACCGTACTGCTTAGCGCCAAATTGTCAAGCTGGGCGCGCAAGGCGGGGGTTACTTCCAACTCGGTAACAGCTTCTTCTTCTACGATCACATCTTCGGTTTCGCAGGAAGAAAAGAACACCATTCCCGCCATTGACAAACATGCCAAAAAATTAAATTTACTTTTCATTTTTTGTAAGATTTAAAGTTAATGTTTAAACTATTTTTAAGAAATTTCTTGTTAACAATTTATTAAAAAATATTCTTAAATAGCCAATTCTTGTAAATATTATCTTAAATTCCTTGTAGTTTTTTACTATATGAAACAATCCCTAAGTTTTCTATGGTTTTTCTTTTTTGTTTGTATGCCCGGCATGCAAGCCCAAGAAAATATAGCCCCAAAATGGCAGGGTTTTATGGGTGATGGGGCGTCCCATACCATTTTTGAAAATGGTAAAAAGAATACTAGGTCGACCGCCATTTTAAGAACTACCCCAGACACCTATAAATACCTAACAGCGGTAACGATTTTAAGACGGTTGGATAGTTCCCACTACATCGTTTCCTTTCCTACGGACCAATGGAACCGTTTGTCAACTACCTTCCCATTGGCAGAAGCTAAGGATACTTGGAAACTTTCTACCCACCTCTTGAAAGACACAAAGGAAGGTCCCGGCCATTTTGTAGTGCAATCCACCATGCCAAAACACACCTTAGCCCTGTTAAGCCAGGTTGACGCTATTTCAGTTAAAGGTGTTTATGGACAGTATATCCAATTGTTTGGCCCTAAAGAACATATCCTTGATCATTTACTGTCCCAACCGGAAATCCGTTTTATTGGAAAAGAATCCTTTACGCCCCAATTGGAAAGTACGGTATTGGACCTCAACCCATCCATAAATACGATTCCCAGGTTTCAACGTGAGTTGGGGGGCACTTTTGGGGAAGACCTCATTATATCACTAAAGGATAATTTGTTTTCTGCGGATGATATTGATCTTATCGATAAGCTTGTACCCTCTCCATTGGCTTCTGCAACCATTGATGGGCACGCCACGGATATGGCAACCATTATTTCCGGTTTGGGCAATTCTTCCATTAAAGGAAGAGGAGTCGCCCCCAATGCGAAAATTAGCTTGTCCAATTTTGAAAATATCTTTCCAGATGGTTCTCTTTACCTATCGCAAGACGGTATTTTTGTACAAAATCACTCCTACGGAACACAGCTTGAAAATTTTTATGGTGTTTTGGCAGAAGCGTATGACCGCCATGTTTATGAGCATCCCAACGAGCTGCATATTTTTTCCGCCGGTAATGCTGGGGAGCAAATACCAGCAGAAGGCCCGTACCGGGAATTGGGTACCTACGCCAATCTTACCGGAAATTTTAAAATGGCCAAAAACATACTCACTATAGGAGCAGTAGATGAAGAATACCAACGTATGTCTTTTTCTTCACGTGGTCCCGCCTTTGACGGCAGGGTAAAACCAGAATTGGTGGCGTACAGTATTATAGGAACTTCCAATGCCACCGCACTGACCAGCGCTGTGGCAGGGCTGCTGCAAAAGCAGTATCAGCAATCTTTTGACAAGGTGGCTTCCGCTTCGCTACTCAAAGCAATGCTCATAGGTGGGGCCGACGATATTGGTGCTTTAGGTCCCGATTTTGATACCGGCTATGGGAATCTAAATGCCTATAAGGCATTAAAAATACAAAAGGACGGTACTTTTTTAGTGGACTCCGTTGTTGCGAACACACCTAAAGCCTATCGTATTTCCATTCCCGAAGGGGCTAAAAATATAAAAGTCACTTTAGTTTGGACGGATTTACCCGCTAATGCAAATGACCAATTGGCTTTGATCAACGACCTTGACCTTACGGTTTCCGGCCAGGGCCAAACTTATTTGCCATGGGTATTGGATAGCAGTCCATCCTTAAACACCCTTGGAAACCAGGCTGCAAGGGGTGCGGACCATTTAAATACAATAGAGCAAGTTAATATTCCGTCATCAGTGTCGGGGCAGTTGGACATCACTGTCAACCCATTCAACCTCCAAAGCCCTTATCAAGCATTTGCAATTGCGTATAGTTGGGAAGAAGCGGCTAATTTTGAGTGGAACTACCCTTTGGAAGGGGATAATCTCCCTTATGATGGTGAAACGCCTACCTATTTGAGATGGAATAGTACTCTTACTACCCAAAACGGTATCCTCTCCGTAAGTTATGACGATGGGACAACATGGGAAACCATTGCCAGTGCTGTTCCATTAGCACCAGGATATTACCTTTGGACACCACCAGAAGATGTAAACACTGCTGCGCTGTTAAAAATTAGTGATGGTACCCAAGAATTTATTTCGGATCCTTTTTTTGTTTCGCGCAGTAACCAATTATCCGTAAGCCTTAATTGTGAAGACACCTTGGAACTGCAATGGAATCCTTCCCAAGCGGCGGCGGCCTATACCGTTTATAATTTAGCAGGTAATCGTTTGGCTCCGATCGCCCAAGTATCGGATACCACCTATGTGGTCCAAAACAGACAGGACAGTTCCCCCTATTTCGCTATTCGTCCATTGTTTTCCAATGGGGCATCCGGTGTGCAAAGTGAAACCATAGACTCTCGCAATTTTCCCATTAACTGCTACACTAGTTTTTTACTCGCGGAGGCGAACCAAAACAATACCGCCATTGAACTGCAAGGTAACCTCTCCAGTATTTTTAACGTTGTTAGCATAGCGGTAGAGAAAAAACGTAGTGATGTCTTTGTTGTCATTGCAGAAACGGATGCCCCTAACAGCCTCTTGGTACGGTTTACGGACGACTCCCCCCAAGAGGGCAGCAACACCTATCGGCTAAAAACGGTGTTAGCCGACGGTTCCATGCTAATATCCGAAGAGACCCGGGCCATTTTTTTATCAGAGAAAGCATTTATCAGCTTTCCCAACCCTATCACCAACGGCATTAATATCATCAGCAAGGATTTTGGGGAGGAGGCAGCCTTTATGACCATTTACGGATTGGACGGAAGGTTTATCTTATCTAAGGAAATCAATGCGGGACAAAACTTTATTGGCCTGGAACAATTGCCCAGTGGCACTTACGCCTTGGTTTTAGTAACACAAAGTGGGGAACGCTATAGTAAACTTATTAATAAACAGTAGAAGCCAAAGTGCTTTTCCCGGTTAAATGCACTCTCTATCGATAAGTGGTTTGTGTTACCAAAAACGGTTATCGGTATTTTTTAACCGTTTATCCAAGCTTTTGTTTTTAATCGAGTTTTATAGGGCTTAAACGACGAAAATGGTACTAAAAACAGACTCTAAGTAATTTTACCCTGTAAAATTACTTATGCCATGAAAGCAATAATAACCCTTTTTTTCGCCCTCTTTATCACCGCTACCGCTCTTGGTCATACCAAAGAAGTAAAAGTAGCAACTACCATGGCCCCTGTAACTTTGGAAATTACCGTTGCTAAGAAGGCTAGCTCCACCCAAGAAATTGCAAGACTTTACCTTGATAAAAATAGTCGCGTAAAAAAATCGTTGAAATTCGTTACCAAGAACAACAGGGCCAAAATGGCATAAGCCAAACTGCGTTTCATCATCTATTGCTTTCCAAATAGCCTTTCATAGACTACTTTTTTACGTTCATTCCAGTTTTTTTTTCAAATAACGCCTTACCAAAACATTTTCCGTAAGTGCAATCGCTTTCCGTATATCTGGCTTAAACTCTTTTTTCAACTCGGCCAATAATTCCGCACGTATCGTATAGAACAAGGCAACTTGCTTATAATCGTTTTTGTTTTTCCAAGCTTCCAACGCCTCCAGTCCTTTTTTTGGGCCATGCACCTTTGCATAAGGAATAATGCTGTTCAAAGCGGCCATTGGGGAATACTGGGTCTGTACCTGCAACTGGTAAAGCTTTAGAATAGTGGCCCAATCGGTTTCCTTAAAGGTAGGGGCCGTACAATGATGGTAAGATACGGCAGCTTCCAAATGGTATTTGGAGGGCAAGGTATCCGCACTACCCGCTTGCTCTAGGTGGGCACTCCCAATGGCCATCAATTCTTTGTTGTACAATCGCCTATCTTGAAACTCCAAGGTAACCAACTCCCCCGCATCGTTGATACGGGCATCAAAGCGCGACGCATGAAAACAGATCAATGCGATCAAGGCATTTAGGTTGGGGTGTTGGCAATACGGGTTCTTTTTAAGCAACAAGGCCAGGCGTAAAGCTTCATAACAGATATCCCGTTTTAGGATCTGTTCTCCCGAAGTAGCGGCATAGCCTTCTGAGAAAAGGAGGTAAATCACCTGTAATACCACAAATAGTCTGGATTGTAGGCCCATTTGCACCGGAATTTGAAGCAATTGCACCTCTTCCTTAAATTTCTTTTTAGCCCTGGTGAACGACTTGGCAACGGTTTCCTTTTTTTTAAGTAGGGCATCCGACAGTTCTTTATTGCTAAAACCCCCAATAAGCTTAAGGCTTAAAACAAGCTGATGCTCTTTGGAAAGTGATGGATGGCAACAAGCAAAAATCAGTTTTAATTGACTATCGGTGATTTCCGTATTGGAGTAAAATTCACTAGCCTCCGTAGTAGCTTCAAAATGGGAGTTTTCATCAGCGGTATAAGACATCTTTTTTGCTCGCCTCAGTTTATCCAGCAAGCCATTATTGGCCACCTTATACAACCAAGCGGTAGGATTATCCGGAATTTTTTGATACCCCCAAATGCGCATCGCCTTTAAAAACGTGTCCTGTACGGCATCTTCAATTTTTTCTATATGGGACACCCCATACTTACTCGTTAATAGGGCAATTATTCTTCCATATTCGTTCCTGAAAAGGTGGGTGACGGTATTGTTGAGTTGTTGTTCCATATAAATTGGGGAAGCCCAACCTAACATCGGGCTTCCATACTATTAGGATTTAGTAAGGATTATCCATGGTAAGGATTTCCCTTACTTCTATGGTACTCCCTTCATAATCGAATATGGGGCATCCTTTGGAAATTTCTATGGCTCCATCCATATCTTTGGCCGAAACGATCAAATATCCCCCCACAAGTTCCGCACCTTCGGCATATGGCCCGTTAGTGACCATATCGCCTTTGCTATGGACTACCTTTCCATCCGCTTCCAACGGGAAACCATCCAAAAGCTGGCCCTTTTCTTGAAGCTTTCCCATCCAAGTCCCCCAGACCTGCATATGTGCTTGCTTTTCTTCTTGGGAAAGTTTTTCAAAACTCTCTTCTCCTCCTCTAAATAAATACAAAAAATTACTCATTGGTTTACATTTTTATGTTCGCTTGGGCGAACTGTTTTACGTTGTTTTCATGGGTATGACGAAGGGGGAAGGCCGTATTGGACAATTTCCATAAATTTATTTGTACAACCAAAAGGTATACCATGCCCAGGCTTGTCTCTAAATTAAGATATTCCCCATAAATGGCCTGTGGGCCTTATTTAGGTAGTGTACTCAAAACAATCGCATTTGTCCAGTTTTCTGGCATTTGAGGGGTAATCTTATCATATGAAACCATATCATTGCCAGTAACTATTTCACTTAAACAAAAATTGAATTTCTCAACATGGACGTTTCCTGGGATAAAGGTAATAGGAGTTACAGAATAGAAAATATTTCTCTTTTCTTGTTTTAATCTGTACTTTTAATTTTATAATTGTAGTTATGAGAAAGGACATCTTATTTTTTTTGTTTGTTATTGGTATAGGATGTACCAATGATTCAGAGCAACAAGATTCATCCCCGGACCCTCCTACCAGTGGCCAAGAGGATATTACTCCACCAACAATCAGTATTACTGGATTAGAAGAAAGTACAATTGAAGTTTTAAGCTTGCTGGAATTGGAGATAACCGATGAATCTGAAGAAACGACCACTACAATTTCAGTGAATGGAGAGGAGGCCCTCAGTTCATCATTGAAAAGTTTTTCTTTTGAACTTGACCCATTTGATTTTCCTACCGGAGAAACCATAATTGAAGTCACTTCTACGGATAACGCAGGTAATCAAAATTCAATATCCCAGACTGTTACTTTGGTACGATTGGTAGCTAGCATTGCAGCTGACTCTTTTTCTCCAGAAGGAAATCAACTCTTATTCTATTCAGTGAATACACTGGATGGAGCTTTAGTTCAAACTGTACAAGTTGAAAATCCATTTGAAACTATAAGACTATATGCTGGTGATGCTTTTGAAAGACAGGAGTTTGTCATCACCTCTTATAAAGTACTTACTGAGGGTTTTGGCTTTTTAAGTTCCATCGCCAACATAGAACCGGGAACTGACCTTCTAAGTTTACAAGAAGCAGCGGGTATACCAACAGAAAACGATATCGTAGAGCCTACTAATCCAAGGGAAATTACGGTAGACATTACCGATTTTCCTGATGACGAATTATGCAATTTTCTTGACGGTCGAGGCTCGGATTATTCCGCCTCTTTTGCGGAAAATAGTACTAATGGGACTCCGTCACAAGTAATGATAACAACAAGAGGGGCAAATGCCAATCCAGATGATGTGTTCCTCTACAACACCGGATTTGATTGTAATAACAATGCCTTCTCAGTAGTGGATGAATATCGTTATCTATTCTTCGAGGATTTCGTTGATTCCTCAGCTAGCTTTTCAGATTTTACTATACC
>CALGQU010000076.1 GCA_937959125.1 uncultured Croceitalea sp. | reverse complement strand
GTACGTCATGGGTCCGGAACAGAGTGGTTGTATTTTTACATTTGATAGGCTTATAGTTACAAAAAAAATTAACAAGCCTATCTAATCACTTAACCGGCATGGCCCATATTTAATTGTTATCCAGTATATCAATAACCTGGATTAACGCACGGCTATTATGATATGGACATTTCCAAGGGCCAACTTTGTTTTCTTCCATATAAGGTTTTCCCTCCCTATCTATCCTAAAAAACCATTCTCCATTAATATTATCTATAACATTGCTATGCGTAAAACTCCAGATTTTCTTAGCGTTGTTAAGATACGTATCATTACCGGTCAACTGCCATGCATAGGTCAACCCAACTATTGCCTCCGCTTGAGGCCACCAATGTTTATCGGAATCCAAGCCATTCTCCCCGGTTAACGAATTAAATACACCATAATCATCATCTAAGGCTTCGTTTAAGAAGGTGTCACTTACCTCTTTTAGTTTTTGTTCCGTTTGTCTTAGAAGTGCACTTTCTTCATCCCCTAAAGCCTTGGCACCCATTAATAATAACCATGCCGCCTCTATATCGTGCCCGTAGGACACCTCTCCGGAGGTCTCTTGCCAATCCATGGTGTAAAAAAGACCCAAATGGTTCGAATCCTGAAAAATTTTTGATAGGAATAGATTCAACAAATTCTTAAGTCTAGCTTTAACCCTGGGATTATTGGTAACTTCTGCCAAGGTGGTGTACGCTTCCATTATGTGCAGCATCGTATTGGTTGTTTTAGGACTGTTGTGATCTTTTTCACTCAACCTAAGATCTTCAATAGGTGCCCAAGATTCACTAAAAGCTTCTAAATATCCATTGTACCTTTCCTCAAACGCGTACCGCTCAACAAACTCGAATATTTCAAGTGCCCAATCCAGTGCCGTTTTATCTTTGGTGTAACGGTAATACTCAGCTAAAGCATAAATAGAAAAGGCTTGCGCGTAGACTTGCTTTTTTTTAATCGTAGGTTGGCCTTTATGGTCTACTTCCCAAAAAACGCCACCATAGGTTTTATCCCTAAAATAGGTATGCAAATAATTAAAAGCCCTACCGGACAGTGCTAAAAAGTCTTTTGAACCATAAAAGTTCCCGGCCCTAGAAAAGGTCCATAAAATTCTGGTATTTAGTATAATACCCTTTGGCGCTTTTATAAAAGAAGTGCCATGACCATCTATTCTACCAATAAAACCCCCATTTTCATGGTCTATGGTATTCCGTTCCCAAAAGGCTAAAATATTCTTTAGTTCTGTTTCGAGTCCTTCTTTAAAATTAGTGTTGTCCATGGAAGATTTGAAAATGAAACCACCCGGTTATATGAATTTTTTGTTGGACTCAATTAAGTCAACAATGGTTTCAACGGAACCATTAGTATGAAATTTATCCTTTGGTGTATTCTTGCAATAATCTAAAAGCTTTGGGATTGAAGATGTTGCCACATGTGTCCGTGTGTCCGAAGAAGCATAATAAATAAATACTTCACCCGCATCATTGGCAATCCAACCGTTGGTAAAGAGTACATTTCCCACATCACCATGAATCTCATCATCGTTAGGTGCCATAAAATACCCTGCAGGTTGGTGGATCACTTTGGTGACATCCTCAAGATGTGTAACGAACATATATAAAACATAACGCAATCCTGCGGCTGTATTACGAACCCCATGGGCCAAATGCAACCATCCTTCCTTCGTTTTTATGGGAGAGGCACCTTGTCCATTCTTTAGTTCGTAAATGGTATGGTAAATTTTTGGATTGATAATTTGTTCATCCTTTACTTCTGGATATTCCATATCTTCCACAAAGCCTAATCCAATACCTCCACCGGAACCTGTATCTATAAAGCCATCTTGCGGTCTTGTGTATAACGCATACTTTCCATTGACGAATTCTGGATGTATGGTAACATTGCGTTGTTGGGAAGTAGAAATCAAATCTGGTAACCGTTCCCATGAAACCATGTCCTTGCTCCGTATGATACCCGCATTTGCAACAGCCGATGAAGTGTCGCCCGGTTTGGCATTTGGGTCTTTTCTTTCTGTACAGAAAATACCATAAACATATCCGTCCTCATGCAAAGTCAATCGCATATCGTACACGTTGATATCAGGGTTTTCCGTTTCCGGAACGACAAGGGGCTTATCCCAGAACATAAAATTGTCCACACCATTATCACTTTCAGCAAAGGCAAAATAGGATTTCCTATCTTTTCCTTCTACCCTAACACAAATCACATATTTATTGTTCCAACGAATTGCACCGGCATTAAACGTTGCGTTTACTCCTATACGCTCTAGGCCATAAGGATTATTTGCAGGGTCTAAATCAAACCTCCAATGAACTGGGATATGTTGGGCAGTAACTATTGGATATTTATATCTGGAAAATAGACCGCTTATATCTAAAATCTCCTCGTTCTTCCTTGTTACAAGATTATGATAGTCATTAATAATAGCGTTGAATCTAGCTTTTGTGTCCAAATCTTGTTCTAAAACTGTGTTTATCGTATTCTTCATGGTTTTGGCCCTAATCTTCTTGTGTTAAGCTCTTTATTTATTGTGTTCATAAAATTATCGTTCAATTTGTAAAAAAGTATGAATACTGCCGATAACAAGGCTCCTATGGCAGGAATAACACTCATCATTAAACGTATTCCTGTTTGCGAAGCCTCGGTTTGCTCTACATTTGCCTGAAAGCCATAATAGGCCAGTATCCATCCCGTTAATGCTGACCCAAAGGTCCAACCAAATTTTTGTGACATGGATGAAGATGAAAATATAAGCCCCGTGGCCCTTCTTCCGGTTTTCCACTCGGAATAGTCGGCAACATCAGCATACATCGACCAGAGAATTGGAAAAATAATTCCTGCACAAACACTGATAAGTGCTTGGAATACAAAAATTAACGTCTGGTGGTTCTCATTGAAAAAGAAAAACACCACACTTAGCGCAGTTGCGATCAACATGGCAACAATAAAAGTGGCCTTTTTGCCCAATTTATCGGTAATGGGTTTGGCAAGTGCTGAACCCAGCATACTGGAAATTTGCCCCAAGGTCACATAAAAAGCACTAAGGGTAAACGATGAGCTTATAAAACCAAGGCTAAACGCCTCTGAATTTCCAAAATAATATTTAAAATAGTAGATGGCAGCACCATCCCTAATAGAATTAAAGACCAGCGTGAATATTGCCGCACCAAGCAAAATAAACCAAGGTCTATTGGTTGCCAAGTCCTTAAAATCCTCCAAAATCTTACTTTTTTGGTCTTTTGGTGGATAAACGCGCTCCTTAGTAAGATAAAATGTTCCAAACAAGAATAAAGCGGCCAAAATAGCAAATACGGTTACAGCATATTGCCATCCCTGCTGTTGTGCTTCCATTGTATTACTTCCGCCAGAAAAATACGCTACTAATGGTTCTGCAGTGGCCAATGCAAAAAAGCCTCCTGCAAAAGCCAATACAAATCTATAGGACGCCAATGAATTCCTGTCTTTTAAATTTGAGGTCATTACACCCATCAATGCAGCATAAGGGACATTAACGGAAGTGTAAATGGCCATCATTAGAAAATGGGTAACGTAAGCGTAAACAATCTTTTGAGTTGCCGTTAGTGCCGGCGAAGAAAAAGACAGTATTCCAAAAATCGCAAATGGTATGGCCATCCATAAAATGTAAGGCCTAAACTTTCCCCATTTGGTATTTGTACGATCCGCGATAACTCCCATTAAGGGATCGTTGAGCGCATCAAAAATCCGAACCACAAGGAACATGGATGCCGCTGCTTCTGGGCTAATCCCAAAAATGTCCGTATAGAAAAAAAGAAGGTAAACCCCCACCACTTTCCAAAACATGGAACATGCAAAATCTCCTAGCCCATACCCAATTTTTTCTTTTAATGATAATCGATTCAATGTATATGGTATTTTAATGTTATCTTATTTTTTTGATCTCCTCTAAAAAGAGGACATGTTCCAATGCGCTAAACTTTCTAAAATCCTCTTCACTTTTATGGCCTTTATAAGGCGCATAGAAATGTGATTTTCTCGCATTTCTCCACACAAGAGCCCATGCAATGTCCTTTTCTGAAATATTCTTGTCCAAAACATTTGTCCACCAATCTGCAATCGGCAAGGTTTCCATACCACCTTCGGTAAGGGCAAAAGGCTTTCCTTTTTCCTTAGCTATTTGTTGCAAGGCCCCAAGATTTTTATGAAGCTGTTGTGTATAGATTTCAGGTGTACTCTTATGATAAAGATCCACCCCAAGAATATCCACATAGGCATCCCCTGGATAATATTTAAGATATGCTTCTTTATCCCCACCAAATTCATCTGTGGAATAGCAATACAATAAATTATGGACGTCATACTTATTGCTAAGAATATCAACCGTTTCTTTCCATAGCGTTTTGAATTCCTTAGGTGTACAGCTCATGCTACCCCACCAAAACCAGTTGCCGTTCATTTCATGATAAGGTCTAAAAACTACTGGAATGGTTTTTCCGGATCTTGTTTTTAAATCTTTCATAAAAGTGGCCACCTTTGAGAGCCATACGTCATATTTCTTATGTAATGACCCTCCCTTTAAAATATTCACAACCGTAGTTGTGGTATCCCAGGCACTGCCATTGGAAGTTGGGTTATCCGGGTGCCAGCTTATGGTGACAATTCCTTTTTGTTTATGGGCCTTTCTCACCAAGTCCTTAATCAAATCAAAACTAACCGTATCTAGGCTGGAATCATGTCCCAACTCAATATGTCCAATTTCAAAACCATAGACCCCTGGAAAGTCTCCTGCAACATCATTGACGTCACTTTGATATCTTTTAGGACTATTTTTCCAATTGACCCCATAAGCGGTAGCGTCTTGGTGTCCAAAAGCATATCCAACTTTTGAAATCTCCTTAATCCTGCCCAATAGATATCTAGATTCCCTAGTTGAATTAGTATCTGTTAAGGAAATATCCTGGGATGACCTCCATAAATAACTCTTACATGAAACCATACTTAGTCCGATGAGCAATAAAAGAAATAACTTTTTCATAAAATTGGTCGGTTATAGTAGAACAATTCTTAATCCTTAAATTAAGGATTAAGAATTGTCTCGATATCTGGAATTGGATAAAAGTAAAAATTTGAGGGATTTCCCAAATTTGCTTGCTGTCCAAGTTCTGTAAAAGCTTCCTCAACACTATTGGTTCTGCGCAAGTCATAAAAACGTTGCCCTTCATAAGCTAACTCCCAGGCACGTTCTTGTACTACGGCATCCCTAAAATCTTGTACTGACAACCCGGGATCCAAGTTTTCAAGGCCAGCTCTGTTGCGCACCCTATTAATAGCCTCGTACCCAGCAGATGTAGGTCCCTGCGCCTCTGCATATACCAAGAGAATATCTGTAAAGCGAAGCATTAATGGTCTCGTGTTTGTAAATTGACTTCCTACACAATCTGATAGGTATTTTGCTGAAAAGGGAAGATCACCTTCCAGAAACCCTTGTACTGGTTCTACAAACTCTCCTGGCTCCCATATGGTATTTCCGTTGGCATCTACCAATTCATCTATAATAAGTTCCGTCCGTCTCCTATCATTGGGGTCAAAGGTTTCCAAAAAGGATGGTTCACTTATATAAACCCCAAAACCACTGGTTATTTCCCTTCCATCCGGGGCAAAGAGGTTTTGGTTACAAAATGTATTTGCGGGAAATCCAAAAGCAGGGGGACGCGGCCAAAAGAAGACTCCCGTTTTGGCGGCCAGCCTTTCGGGAAACCTTGTTTCCTGTGCACCACTGATATCCAAACTTGGATAAAAAATATGTTCCAATCCTTCTACGTCTGCCCGTGTAGCTACATTAAAGATTTGCAACAGGTCCTCATCAAACTGATACGCAGATTGGTTGAATACAACCTCACTTGAAAATTGGGAAGCTAATTGATAATACCTATCCACATTCCCATCCTCAACAACAAAATCATAACCAGGACTTCCTGTAGCACCGGCCGAGGCAAGGGTCAAATACACTTTGGACAACAAGGCCTGTGCAGCTACCCTATCCGCCCGTCCACCAATCCTCAAAATAGGAAGCAAGGCGGCCGCTTGGGTCAAATCTTCGATAATAGAATCGTAAATCACGTCAATAGCGGTACGGCGTGAGCTTTGGATATCGGCCGTTCCTTGTATTGAAGCCAAACGTAACGGCACTTCGCCAAAAACCCGAACTAAGTGAAAATGGTGCCAAGCCCTCATAAAGAGTGCTTCACCACGATATTGATCTCTTAAATCAGGGTCATAGTCCGCTTCTACCGTGCGCTCAATAATGGTATTGGCCCTATTGATTCCAACATATGAGGTCCTAAAAAACAGCAACAGGGAAACATCACCACCTCCTACAGTAAACGTATCCAAGCTTACCAACTCCGGTATAGTTTCAATAGGATTTCCTGCGCAAATATCAGCACCTACTATTGGAATGTTATAATAACTTCTTACATAATCCCTAAAATTCAAGGCTTGATAAATATGTAAGACCCCAGCATTGGTTTCTTCTGCCGTATTAAAGAAGTTTTCAGGAGTTACCTCATTGGGTTCTAAATCCAGCGAGCAACTTAAAAAAGTAAAAGCAATTGTTCCTAAGAACGTTAAAACAAATTTATTTTTCATAGTTTTTTAAAATGAGATGTTTATTCCCAAAGAGTACCTGCGTAGTCGTGGAAGCCTATTATTATCTATACCATCAAAATCAGCTTCTGGATCAATCCCTTCATAATTGGTAAAGGTGAAAAGGTTATCACCATTAAGGTAAATTTTAGCAGCAGATATAAAAGGTATTTTGCTAGCATCCAAATTATATCCAATTCTCAAGTTTTGAAGGCGGACAAAAGAACCGTCCTGAATCCAAAAATCAGAAAAAGCAGCTTGTCTTAAACCGTCACTTAAAAGGCGGGGGAAGGTGTTACTTGGGTTACTCTCTGTAAACCGTTGTTCTATAATGTTACTTCTTCCTCCAACACCACTTGTACTATTTGATGGGGCCCTAAAAAAATTGAGATTTACAATATCTGTCCCAAAGGTGCCTCGCAACAAGGCCGATAATTCCCATTTTTTATAGGTAGCATCGATCGTTAGACTTGCCGTAAAATCAGGATTTGGATTCCCAATAATTGCTCGGTCTTCTCCCCTGGGGTCAATCTGGCCATCTCCATTGATATCTTCATAAATGAACTCCCCAGGCTGGTTTTCCGGCAGGTCCGGATCCAAGCCCCTGGCAATGGCGTCATCCCTGGATTGCACTATGCCAGCAACACGTGCGCCAAGAAAAGACGCTATAGGGTTTCCAACGGAAAAAACATTTAAAAATGTTTCTCCAAAAAGACTGCCGAACTCGAATCTATCTGTTCCAGGCAAGGTGCTATTGTTAAACGCATTACCTTCGCCATCAAAAACAACCACCCTAGAACTTTCATCACCCAAACTAATTACTTCGTTATCCACTTGGTTGTAAATGGCACCAAGAGCAAACGTAAAGTCTTTATTTCGTATGACATCCAAGTTTAAGGAAAGCTCAACACCGGTATTAAGTACCTCTCCACCATTAGCGGTAATCTGGTCAAAACCAGATGAAGGAGCCAAAATATTGTCTACTATAAGATCCGTAGTTCTTTTGTTGAAATAATCAAATTGAAATTCCAACCTTCTTTTGAAAGCGGCAAAAGCCAGACCAATGTTGTACTGTTCCGTACTTTCCCATCTAAGACTCTGATTTCCCAATCCAAAAAAACGAGTGAATATAGGATCTTGGGCAAACTGACCTTCTGGAGTTGTTCCCGGTCCTACTGTGGTCACAAAACCGCCCTCGCTAAATATCTGCTCCGCACTTGTAAGCTGGGTAATTGCCGAAAATGGTGGAATTGACTGATTCCCAACCACACCATAGCTAAAGCTTGGCTTTAGTTCATCAATAAATGGCAATCCATTTTTAATAAATGGTTCTTCTTGCATTTTCCATCCAAAAGCACCTGAAGGGAAAAAAGCAAAGCGATTATCGGGCCCAAAACTTGAAGATCCGTCTACCCTGCCAGAAAATGTAAAGAGATATCTATCTTTAAAACTATAATTCACCCTACTAAAAAAAGAACTTAAAACTTGTGGGGCAAAAAACCTATTGACATTAAAATTCTCAGCAAGTCCTAAATTACGGGTCTCCAAAGCGGTATTGACAAAACCGTTTGCCTCAACATTGAGATTTTCTATATCCACAAATTCTTGGGAAAAACCACCTAATGCGGTAATTTGGTGGTTTTCTCCAATAGTCTTGTTATACGTCAACTGCACATCGGTAACAACTCTTTCTTGAGTATTCTCATTAATCTGCGCAACATTGTTTTGCTCAAATCCATTTGAAGTAAAATCCGCGGTAAAAAATGCTTCTCTTTGAGACGATCCTAATGAATAATTGAATTGTGTCTTAAAAGTAAGATCATCTGTGATTCTCCAATTAAAAATAGATGAAGATATTAAGCTAAGAATGGTACTGTCATCGTTTCTACCCAATAATGTTCCCGCAGGGTTGGAAAAATCCTGTGGCCCTGTTTGGAACGGAATACCGTCTTCATCGAATATAGGAAGTATCGGTAGCCGCAAAAAGTTAAGTCCACCATTGTTGTTCCTTCTAGTTCTGGTAAAGTTGATCTTGGAAGAAAAATTGATTCTTTTACCAAACTTTTGGTCAATTCCAAGACTAGCACTTACCCTTCTAAGGTTATCATTATTAAAAATACCGTCTTGGGTATTTAAATTTAATCCAAAATTATACTTTGTTATTTCAGAACCCCCATAAGCCCTAACATTGTAGTTGTAGTTAACTGGCTCCCTAAAAACAAAATCAGGATAATCAAACGCTTCAAAATCACCGATTGCAATCTGCGCGATGGAAGGGAATAAAATACCTGATGTAAGATCTGTCCTACCATTATAAACTGATGGCAAACCCCTATTTGCGCTTTCTTCATTGGTGAGGATCGCCAAGGAAAAGAGATCTCTGGTAAAATCAAAATCAGTGGCAAATTCACTGGATGTGGTAATGGAAGAAAAGTCAACTTTTAATTTCCCTTCACGGCCACTCCTTGTAGTAACAAGTATTACTCCATTTGCCCCTCTGGAACCATAAATAGAAGCTGCGGACGCATCTTTCAATACCTCAACAGAGACTATATCAAAAGGGTTGATTTGAGAGAGGTTACCTGCCTCCTGTCCTAAGGGAAAACCATCCACTACGATTAGGGGAGTACTCTCCGTAAAAGAACTTGCACCTCTAATCCTTACATTGACACCCCCTCCAGGATTATCGTTAAAATCACTGATAACCAGGCCTGGGACCCTACCTTGAACTAATTCTTCAATATTATTGGCTGGTATTTCAGCCAATTTTTCCGTTTTTATCTTGGCTACAGCACCGGTTAAATCACTCTTTTTAACGGTTTGATATCCAATGATCACTACCTCATCCAACTGATTGGCTTTTTCCAACAACACTACGTTGATCGTTTGGTTGTTTGCAACGGGAATAGTTTGATTTGCAAAACCAATATAACTGAATTGCAAGGATGAAGCATCAGTAGTAACTTTAATACTGTAATTACCATCAAAATCCGTTACCACACCGTTCGTGGAACCCACTTCAATGACATTTACTCCTGGTATAGGGGAGCTGTCTGCATCTACCACCGTACCTCTTACGACTTTTTGCGCATTTACTGCTGTACTGGCCAACATTCCCATAAGGCACAAAACGAAGATATGCTGCCTACGCAAAGTCCATTGACGATACATTCCTGTAATATTTTTTGAGTACTTACTCATCTATTGTGTAAAAAATTATTTTATGTTTTGCTTTGGCTCCTTTTTATGGAAGGCTTAAAAAGCTCTTGATATTTGTAGAAAAAATAAAACCTAAAGTTCTTTGGGCTTGGTCCTTTGAATCCTATTCAATTTAAAAACCAGCAACCATAACCCTCTTACATTTATGCATTGAAAGCAGGGGTGCATTATTGTAGTGCACCCCTAGCTATCTAATTAAAACAATATTCTATTTCTCTCTTTACGAAAGAATAATTTATTAAAGGTTTCCCCTACCTATTGGGGACCCGTTACGGTAATATCATCAAATCTCCATTCCGCAGCATCAAAGGGGCCGCCTTCCTGGATAAATATTCCAAAACGTTCCGCATCACCTCCCGCAGCATCGGCGGGTACCGTAAAGGTATAGTTCAACATAACCCACTCATTGGCTACAGGAGCTGTCTGTCCTTCTGAAAACGCACCTACACCAGCGTCCTCAAATCCTACTTGGATAGGAGTGGTAGTATCTGGAGCAAAGACCAAAATAGAGGCAGTAACTTCATCTCCGGCCGCTAAGGTAATAGGAGTCAATAGCGCATCTCCGCCACCAAAATCACCTACAAGCAAAATACCTGGGTTAAAAGAACCATCTCCTTCACCATAAACCAAATTGAACGCCCTGGCAGAAGTATTTAAACCTCCTGTTTCCGTATTGTCACGCACGCCGGTGTTTCCAAAATCAATCCCGCCCGGACCTGGAGAAAAAGGATTGGCAAAAGTACCTGCACCTTCATCCATAGCATTCTCAAAATCTATTGTTTGCCCCGCAGAGGTGACAAGCCTGATATTGTCTATAGTAAATGAGCCCGTAGTTGCACCTGGCACACTAAGCTGCGGCCCATTGCTCTGGCCGTCCGCCCCAGCGGTAAAGGTACCCACATAACTCGTAGGTGCTGCTGGGTCTGTACTTTCTATGACAACTCCTACTCCACTATTTTCAATACCCGCTAAACCAATTGCCACGGTTACCCCTGGGGTGTCTGATGTGATATCTGCCATAATGGTATACTCTACACCAGCTTGAACATCAATCAATTCAAAAATACGGTCTTCAGCGATACGGGGATCTTCATTGGCAAATCTGAAGAAATCCACTCCAGGATTAAAATCCGTTGCTCCCCCGGTATCAAAAGCGAATACAAACCTACCATCTTGCACCTCACCCGTAGTCACACCACCATTAGGCGCAAAGGGATTTACCCTAGTATTTAATTCATCATTATCAAACCCGTAACCTGTAAAGATACTAACCGGATCGGATGGAGGGGCTGGTGCTTCTCCCGGTACGGTAATTACCCTATAATTATCAATGAACAGTGATGCTCCAACATTGTCCTCATAGTGGAAATGTAGCTCTGGGCGAATACCCAATGTAGCATCTTGCACTTCGTTTTCTATTACGGCCCCAAGAAGGTTCCACCCTGCATTCAATTCTATGGAGTTATATGCAGAGTTAATATTACCAAACCCGTCCGACCCAGCGGCACCTGGCTCAATTGCTATACGCATTCCGTCCCTTTCCGCAAAAACATCCACAAGAACAATGGCATCAGAGTTGGCGTCCACAGGCCATCCGTCATCAGAATCATCTGGCTCATTTACAGCTTGCAATACCCATGGCGATTGCGTGTCACTATCTGCAGAACCATCAGTCTCAACGGCGTTCACAGTTACCATCAACGCATTTGAACCTAGAGCAGCTGAACGTACATAGGAAGCACTGGCCAACTCTCTAGAGCAGCAGTCACTTCGACCACCCCACAGTTCCCAAAAACCACCACGATTTACATCACCTCCGCCTACGGCAATATCCGAATCTTCCAAATCGCCATTGGTGTCCGCACCCTGGATCGGAATACAATTAGGATCATCCACATTAGCTGGATCACCGCAAAAACAAACCGGATCTTCTTCAAAAGTCATCTCACAAGCTGGTCTTGGCGGAGCACCGGTAAGGACAACCCCTGCAGGAACCGTAATCACCACGCTTGCGTTACCCAAGGAAGTACTTCCATCCAAAGCTACAAGGGCAACCGTAATCATTTGCTCATTCTCCATTAACGTATAAACCACCTCTTGCTCGGCAGTTGTGGTAACAGAGGCAGAAGGAGGATTGGCACCATTACCAAAAGCCCACTCGTAACTACCAACTGGCCCTGTTGAGGTATTGGTGAAGACAAAGGTAGCACTGTTGGCTTCCATGTTAATAACCGGATCACTTGCCGTAAAGCTCACTACCACATCCGCCGGCGGCGGCGGAGCATCGTCAGTATCGTCGGAGCCACAGGACCACAACAACAATGTAAAAACAACCGTCAAAATAACCGGAAGCTTTAGTTTAAAAAGTTTTTGTTCTAGTTTCATAAAAAATTAGTTTTAGTTAATCTCTATATCTCAATTGAAATGCCATTTAAAATTATAACATCCAATTATTTAGTAGGCTTTTTTAAAAAAACCATAAAAATACCCTTACAAAAATCATAAAATAGCATTCATTACTATTATTGGATAATTACATTTACTTAACCAAAAAGATCAAAAGATTTAATATGGTATTTATAAATACCCCTGAAGGCCCCTATTTACAGGAAACCTACCAGTAAAAAATAGCACTTTAGGACTTTTAAATTTTGGTATACTATCTTTACAAGATAAAAGTATTAGAATAATTTAACAGTATTAAAAACCCTATTTTGGATTTTTTAATCAATGTACATAGAGAGATAACCCCGCTATCCGCACAAGATAGTTTTATGGTTTTTGATAGGGTCAAAGATTTTTTTGATTTCCCCGTGCACTTTCATCCGGAGTTTGAGTTAAATCTCATAGTCAATGGAAAAGGAATACAACGCATTGTTGGCGATCATTTGGAAACCATTGATGATAATGAGTTGGTCTTGGTTGGCTCCAATCTTAACCATGGATGGGCGCAACACCAATGTAAAGCCAAAGACATACGGGAAATTACGCTTCAGTTTGATTCCAATCTCTTTGGTGATGATTTTTTGGGGAGAAGTATTATGCGCCCTTTAAAAGACATGTTTCAAAATGCCTCCCATGGCATCCTTTTTTCCCAAAAGACCATTGCATCTATGAAACCAAGGTTGTATAAAATCTCTAAAATGGACGGCATAGACCATTATCTGGAAGTTTTTTCCATTTTATATGACTTAGCGATTTCCAGAAACCAACGCTTGCTGTCTACAAACACAGTTACCTTGGAAAGCTTTGACAATAGTGAGAAACTAAAACGGCTTTATGAGTTTGTACAGGAAAACTATGTAAAAAAAATAACCTTGGATGAAGCTGCCGAACTTTTAAATATGAGTACGGTATCCCTAAACAGATTTCTTAAAAAGAGGATTGGGAAGACGTTTGTGGATTACCTTAATGACGTTAGAATAGGATACGCCTCTAGATGGCTCATAGAAAAGAAAGATATGAGTATTGCGGAAATCGCATATGTAAGTGGATTTAATAGTATTGGGCATTTCAATAGAATTTTTAGAAAAGTTAAGGGGCGCAACCCTACAAATTACAGAACGGAATTCTCTGGGATAAAACGTGTGTTGTAATGCATTCACCCCTACTATTCCCTAAACCTAATATCAATTTAACGACAATTCCCATTTTATTTTAAATACGTTCATGAATTGAACATATAGGTGCCCTCATAATAAAAAAAGTATATCATCTTTGATAGTCTAGTCTTAGACTTCAATGTAGAAACGGCATACTTGCCGCACAACAAAAAAACTTATAGCGATGGTATGCTTAAAAAAGCTTGAGGCATTTAAAAATACATTAAAATTCATTTTAGGGATTGGATTTGCAACTTTAACAACAATACCGGTCTTGGGTCAATTTGATAATTTCATCACCGCCAAAGGTTCAAAATTGATGGATGGTGACAAAGAATTTAAATTTTTATCCTTTAATGTTCCTACATTAAATTATGTGGAGGACAATATGCAGTTTGAGCAAACCAATCCCTATGGACTTCCCAGTGAATTTGAATTGCACGACTTATACGAAACCGTGAATATTTTAGGAGGAAATGTCGTCCGTGCCTACACCATCCCTGTTCGCAATACAAAGTTCCCAAAAGAGTCCACAACCTATGTAGAAGCTCCAGGTGTTTTTAATGAAGAGGCCTTTAAAGTATTGGACACCGCCCTTGCATTGGCAAGGGAATATAACATTCGCGTAATCCTCCCCCTGGTAAACAATTGGGAATGGATGGGTGGCAGACCTAATTATACAGAATTTCGAGCCAAACCGCAAGATGCTTTTTGGACGGATAAGCAGATCATCACAGATTTTAAGAAAACAATCAAGTTTGTTTTGGAACGCACCAATACCGTAACTGGTATTAAATACAAAGATGATAAGACCATTGTAGCCTGGGAAACTGGAAATGAACTTGAAAACCCTGCTAAATGGGCAATAGATATTGTAAAATATATTAAAAAGTTAGACAAAAACCACTTGGTAATGGATGGGTATTTTGCCATTCATGGAATAAATCATGATATCTTTGTTCAAGATTATTCAATAGAAAACCCCCTGATTGACATTATAAGCACCCACCATTACGAACTTAGTTCCAATGAAATGATTTTGAACCTCCAAAAAACCGTTGAAATGGTTGGGGGCAAGAAACCATTGCTTATTGGAGAGTTTGGATTCATAGGGACCTCTGGTATGGAACGAGTTATTGACTATCTAATTGGCGAACCAAATATTTCTGGGGCGTTGCTATGGAGCCTCAGAAGGCACCATCCTGAAGGTGGTTTTTACCATCATTCAGAACCCTTTGGACACGGCACTTACCGCGCATACCATTGGCCCGGATTTGATGATGGCGAGGATTATGATGAGCGAAATTTATTGAAAATGTATCGTGAAAAAGCGTTCCTATACCAAGGCTTGCCCGTACCTAAAATAAAAGTGCCAAAGGCTCCAACCTTGCTGCCTTTTGCCAATGTCCCCAAATTTTCCTGGCAAGGGTCCGCAGGTGCAAGTGGGTATGACATAGAAAGAAGTACTTCCTTGGATGGCCCTTGGAAAATTATTGCACATAACATTGATGATATAGATACGCCGGGGTTCTCCTTATTTAGTGATGAAAGCGCAACCCCCGGTGAAAACTATTATTATCGGGTTATTGCATTGAACCAAGCAGGAAAATCTGCACCCTCCTTGCCCTTAGGACCAATAAAAATTGACCACTTAACGCGGGTTGATTATGCACAACATCTTATGGTTCTAGATAAAAGCAAAGGGCTAGAAGTAAGAACTGGAGACTATCGTTCATATAAAGAAGCCTTTAAACGCCTTGCGGGGAGTAAAGGAGCCGAAGGGACATATACCATCCCGGGGAAATTTCTAGGAGCTCGTATTTTCTCTTATGAATCAAGTAAAAAAAATAGTTTAGTTATTGAAGTCTCGGAAGATGGAAAAAATTACAGCAAGATACAGGCTGACGTGGAATCGTACACTTCACCAGAAAAAAACTATGATTATCTAATCCCTAGAAAATACAATATCATCCCAAATGAAGGGCAAAAAAATATTTCCTTTATACGCTTCAAGGGAAACAATGATTTCGATATTGTACGCGTAGAATTGGATTACAAGTAACAACCTATCCTTTACCTAGACAACCGCGTTGCCTTTCCAAAGTGCATAAAACCGTTACCGCGTATTCGTTGTTTATTCCAAAACCTTTGCAATAGGTCGTCCCGTTGTTCCATTTGGAAAAGTAATGCCCAGCATGCTTGCTATGGTAGGTGCGATATCGGGGATTTCGGTTTTGGCAATGCTACTTCCTTTTTTAATGCCGTTTCCATAAAACAATAAGGGCACATGGGTATCGTAAATCATAGCAGAACCATGGGTAGAACCTGTAGCGGCATACGAAGCGAATCCAGGTCTTTGAACGAACAACACATCGCCAGAACGTTTCTGGTGCCATCCGTTTTGCAAGATATAGGGCATACCCCGGGTATAATCGTTCTGCCACATTTGATAGCCTGTAAATACCTTATCTACATCATCATATCCCAATAATTCCAGTGCTATTTCCTCTTGCACATCATTCAAATCCATATCCAAATTACTAATGACCTTTCTATCTAAAAATACCTGATTGTTGCTGATGTTTTTAAGGATATCCGTAGTTCCGTATCGGTACTTTAAAAACTCCATGAAGCCCGCTTCCATTTCCTCTGTTTTTAGATAGCCTGCTGGAATTTTTCTGCTTTTCAAATACCCCGGCACTTCAATAGCGCCATGATCGGCCGTCAAAAACACGGTGTATTGCCCAACCCCTACTTTGTCGTCCAACGTATTGAGCAAGCGTTCCAAATCCAAATCCAAACGGAGATACGCATCCTGTATTTCTTTGGAGTTGACCCCAAACTTGTGGCCAATATAATCCGTACTGGAAAAACTCACGGCCAAAAAGTCCGTATCGCTATCCGTACCCAAACCTTCATTTTCTAGGGCTGCAATGGCAAAATCCATAGTAAGACTATTGCCATACGGGGTATACTTTAAGATTTCAAAATCTTTGGTCTTGCTTAACAGATTGGGGGTGTTATGGGGGAAGGTGGGCGTCGTCTCCGTTTCAAACAAACTTTCAAAAGCATTGTTGTCCGTCCCGCTCTCAACATAGGCTGCAATGGGTTTTAAGGTATTCCATTCTTTTTTATAGGACTGTACTTGCCCAGAAGTATTAAAGGTATTCACCCAATCCGGAAGGTTCTGCATATAGTAGGTACTGGTAATCCATTTACCGGTGTCATCCCCTTCAAACCAATAAGCTGCATTCGCCGTATGTCCACCTGGGAGCACCGCCCCCCTATCTTTTAATGCGATAGCAATGGTTTTTCCTCGCATTTGGGTATGTAACCGCAACTCATCCGTAATGGTAGTGGTCAACATGCGATGGGGCGACATTTTACCGGCATCGGAAGTGCTACCAACTGTGGTAAAAGAATCATCCGAAGCACAGTACACGGATTCATCATTTTGTTTATCGTACCAATTATTCCCAATAATACCATGGGTAGCAGGGGTAGTCCCCGTATAAACCGAAGCATGCCCGGGGCCCGTGCTGGTTGGGGCATAGTTAAAATGATGGTTCTTACAATTAAACCCTTGGGACACCATTCTCTTAAAGCCACCCTGTCCATAGTGGTTCCAAAAACGGGTAAGATAATCGTAACGCATCTGATCGACCACAATACCCACAACAAGTTTAGGTTTGGTCTCCAATTGGGCAGTTGATGTTTTGGCCTTATTTTTTGATTTGCGTTGTGCACTTGTATGGGCCATACCCACAACAAGTAACGCAAGTATCAACATCTTGGTTAGCTTCTCCATGTATATTCTATATTACAAGTCACAAAGCTATTCATTTCTGGCTTTTAAATTTTAATTGAAGGTTAAATACAAACCAATATTGTTATTTTTACCATTGCTGTAGATTCGCATTTCATGAAATACCTAGCTGCCATTGGCAAATACTTTATTATGGTTTGGGAAGTTTTTAAAAAACCTACCAAGTGGTCTATAATGAAGTCCCTCATTTTAAAGGAAATCGACGAACTCATTTATGGGTCCATGGGCATTATCATTTTCATCGCATTCTTTATTGGAGGGGTCGTTACCATACAAACGGCTCTCAACCTTACCAACCCTTTGATTCCCAAGAGCCTCATAGGATTCGCTACCAGACAATCGGTAATATTGGAATTTGCACCAACCTTTACCTCTATCATCATGGTAGGGAAAGTTGGTTCTTATATTACCTCCAGTATTGGGACCATGAGGGTAACGGAACAAATTGACGCTTTGGAAGTCATGGGGGTCAACTCCTTAAATTACCTGGTTTTTCCAAAAATAGTTGCCATGATGTTCTATCCCTTTGCCGTTGCCATTGCCATGTATGTTGGCATTTTAGGCGGATGGGTAGCCGCCGTATTTGGGGAATACGCCCCAAGTGGGGAGTTCATCCAAGGATTGCAGTTGGATTTGATTCCTTTTCATATTACCTATGCTTTTATTAAGACTTTTGTCTTTGCATTTGCCATAGCCACTATACCTTCCTTCCATGGGTTTTATATGAAAGGCGGGGCTTTGGAGGTGGGCAAAGCGAGTACCACCGCCTTTGTCTGGACCAGTGTGGTCATTATTATTTCTAACTACGTATTAACCCAATTGTTACTTGGCTAATGATAGAAGTGGACAACATTCATAAATCGTTCGGTGATAGCCATGTACTTAAGGGGGTCACTACCTGTTTTGACCAGGGGAAGACCAACCTTATTATTGGGCAAAGTGGTTCTGGAAAGACCGTCTTTTTAAAATGCCTATTGGGGCTTTTTACCCCTGAGGAGGGGAGCATTTGTTATAGTGGACAAAAATACGGTGAGTTGACATCTGACCAGCAACGCGACCTTAGGCAAGAAATGGGCATGGTGTTCCAGGGCAGTGCCCTTTTTGATTCCATGACGGTTGCTGAAAATGTCATGTTTCCCATGGACATGTTCACCAAACAGAGCAAGTCCGAAATGCAGGATCGGGTAGACTTTGTATTAAAACGGGTCAACCTTACAGATGCACATTACAAATTCCCTTCCGAAATTTCCGGGGGAATGCAAAAGCGGGTAGCCATTGCAAGGGCCATCGTCATGCGCCCAAAATATCTATTTTGTGACGAGCCCAATTCCGGACTGGATCCCAAAACGGCTATCCTTATCGATAACCTCATCAAAGAGATTACGGAGGAATATAACATCACTACCGTAATCAATACGCACGATATGAACTCCGTGATGGAAATAGGGGAGAAAATTATATTCCTAAAAAACGGCCATAAGGAATGGGAAGGTTCCAACAAAGAAATCTTTAAAACCGACAACCAAGCGGTCACGGATTTTGTATACTCGTCTGAACTTTTCAAAAAGGTACGCCAAATGTATATTGAAGAGCGAAATTAGAAGTGCTGGGAGTCTATAATTGTGAATCTAGAATGTCTAATTGAGCTTAATTCAATCGTAAACTTTGCCTAAAGATCAAAGACGTAAGGCTATTTTAATAACGCAGTATTTTACTTCCAAATGCAACAGAAAAAAGAAATACGTACTTACGGGCTCAATTTTTGAGTTTGATTTTTGAGTTTGATTTTGGAGTTTGTAAACTTGAACTTCACCAAACATTTGGGTCTACTGCACTTCCCGCACCAAAATAGTGCTGTCCTTTACCCGTACTTTTAACCAATCCGCAATATCCTTCATAGCGCTCCCCTTTTGATTTTCCGTCAAGCTATCCCGCAGTTTTACTTCAAACAAAGGAACCGTATCCATAGTATTAAAGTCGGTTTGCACCCTGTTGGAAAAACCGATGGCCGCTATGGATCTATAACTGATTTTTGCTTCCTCCGTTATATCCTTAAAAGAAACATAACGAGCGGCCAAGGAACCAAAACTGGCTACTTCTTCCTCCAAAACCCGTATACGCTCATCCTTGGTCAACAACTCCGCCTTTTTGGATTCGTACAACTCGTTGACATAATCGAATTTTTGTTGGGAATCATCCCTTCCTCCTTGCAATACCCGTAAGTCCACATTGACCAACCTAGAATAGGTATTTTTCCTATTCCGCCAAGTATTGATGATGTTTTCCGGGACTTCTTCCGTACCGAGAACCGCAACTTCAATATACGAACCTTCTTCTTTTTCAAAGTGGATATCGGTGAGGTCGTTCTCATAACGGCCATTCGCCTTAAACTCATATACCTCTACGGTTTCTGCTAAAAACTCCTGGGCCTGCTTTTTAAATAAGGATTCTTGCAATACATCATAAAAGGTAATACCCGCAGGAATCATAACTAAAATTCCTACCAAAGAGGCTATTCTAGCAATGAATTGTCTTCTTTTGGAGTTGGCATAGCGGACCATGGGAAAACGCAAATATTTGATGACCAAAAACGTGGCCAATCCAATAAAAATGGTATTGATGGTAAAGAGGTACATGGCACCCAAAGCATATAAGGGTTTCCCAATGGCCAAACCAAAACCTACGGTACAAAGGGGCGGCATCAAGGCCGTGGCAATCGCCACGCCAAAAATAACACTGGCAATCGTCCCTTTTTTTGCTCTTGCAATGACCAAGGCGAGACCACCAAAAAAGGCAATCAAAACATCACGGATATCCGGTGCCGTTCTTGCCAAAAGTTCCGAAGATTCGTCCCGTAAGGGAAAAATATAGAAAAACAAAAAGGCCGTCAGTACACTCAGCACTACCATGACCCCAAAATTCTTCAGCGATCGGCGTAGCATGTCAATATCGTTAATGGCCAAGGACATGCCCATACCCAAAATAGGGCCCATTAGAGGGGAAATCAACATCGCACCAATAACAACGGCAGTAGAATTCGCATTGAGCCCTACGGAGGCTATAAAAATGGAACATATCAAAATCCAAGAGGTATGCCCCTTAAAAGGAATATCTGCAATAATGGATTCTTTGGTCGCTATTGGATCGGTATTGCTCCTAATCTCCAAAAGCTCCCAGAGAAAGGTACGGGTTTTGCCCAAAAGGCCTTTGACCTCTTTTTTTAACTCTTCGCCACTGTCGCCGCCTGTGGGCGAATTGTTATCTTGGTTTAGGTTGCTATCCATATATTAGGTGTATTGTTCTCCAAAATCATCGCCGACCTGGCCCCTGACTTTTTTAATGTCCTGTTGTTTGGATTTGGGATAAATCAATAAAATATCGTCTTTATCCACTATAATATAATCTTCCAAACCATCAACGACCACTATCTTATCCTTTGCCGATCTGATCATGTTTCTTTTAGCGTCCACCAAAAGGGTTTCACTATTGACCACTGCATTTTCTTCCCCGTCCTTGTCCAATTTTTCATAGAGGGCACCCCAGGTTCCCAAATCGTTCCAATCAAAGCTTGCAGGTAAGGTAAAAATGGATTTGGAATTCTCCAAGATAGCATAATCAATGGAAATATTTGCCGCTTTTGGATAATTATCAGCGATAAACGCCTGTTCATCAGCTGTGTTATAACAGGAAGCCCCATGATCAAAAAGTTCAAACTGCTCTGCCTGATAGGTTTTAAAAGCATTGATAATCGTGGTCACGCTCCACATAAAAATACCTGCATTCCATAAAAAATTCCCTTGTTCCAAAAAGTGTTTTGCGGTTTCCAAGTCCGGTTTTTCCCTAAACTGAGCTACCTTTTTAATTGGGTTTTTATCCGCTTTTTCAAACTCTATATACCCAAACCCGGTATTGGGATATGTGGGTTGTATGCCCAAAGTGCACAACACTTCTTCTTGGGAGCATTTCTCAAAACAACTGACCACATCATTTTCAAAAGCCTGCTCATCCTCGATCCAATGGTCGCTTGGCGCAACGATCATTACCGCATCCGGATTCATTTTTCGAATCTTTAATGCCGCATAAAGAATACAAGGTGCCGTGTTACGCATGGCGGGTTCTAAAACCACCTGCTCCTGTCTTACCAGCGGTAATTGCTCCAGGACCAAATCATTGTACCGCTCGTTGGTCAATATTAAGATGTTTTCAGTAGGAATAAATCGGTTCAGCCGGGCAAAGGTCTTTTGTATCAAGGTATCCCCGGTCCCCAACATATCATGGAACTGCTTTGGATTATTGGTCGTACTTACCGGCCAAAAACGAGAACCTACACCACCTGCCATTAAAACGGCATAATAATTTTTATTCATCCGAATTTTTTTAGTTTTTAATCAATTCTACTTCCGCATTGGGTTGGAACAAATACATGCGTCCAGTAGCCAATTCCACACATTCATAACGTTTAATTCTTTTCTTTCCTTTTTGGAACAACTTTCCGTTGTAAAGCCTAAACGTACAGCCCATGGGTAACTCAAAAACGTAGGAATGGTCCTTCTGTTGTGTTGCGTCAAAAGCTTTTAAGGCTATAGCCAAACGGGCATCCGTACTGCTACTCGCCTTGGGGTTCTTAAAATGGTGGGCAATGATAGGTAACAAGGCTGACGGAAATATCTCTGGACGAATAAAAGGCACCATCAAATGCTGAAAGGTACGCTTCCATTCCAGACCATGGGGTTTTATGCGCCTTCCGTATTTTTCAAAAGCCACCAAGTGGGCAATCTCATGCACCAAAGTGATTAAAAACCGATATTGGTTGAGGGAAGCATTGACCGTAATCTGGTGCATTCCGTCGGGCATCTTTCTATAGTCGCCATGTCTGGTAACCCTATGGTTTACAATTTTAAGATTGACCCCATATTCCTTGATGAGTTCAAAACAAGGGGACACGGCCCGCTCTGGAAGATATTTTTGCAATACGTTATCCACGGGAACAAAAATAGGCTTTCTTTATTTTTTGAAAAGGGAAATGCAAAACCCCATTTTGATTCCTACCGGAAGCTATGTATTTTTAAAGAAACAAGTGTATGAAAGGTATTTTCCTTTATAGCCTACTATCCTTATTACTTGCAGCCTGTGCCCAAAAAGAAAAACCGAACAGGCAAGCCGCTTTTATGGATGCTACCGTACCAAGAATTGAAGGAAAAAAGGAATATCTGGAATCCCCTTTTGTTACTGCCGGAAACCGGGTATATCTGGTGGGGCATCAAGATGGGTCCTTTCCAGAACTGGGTTGGCACATTAAAGGCGAAATGGGTGGTATTTGGGACCATCCCATTAAATTGATGGATGGATTTGATATCCACCTTAATTGGGCCGATTTTACCTATACCCTAGATCAAGCGGAATCTTTTATTAACTATCCCTTTGCCAACAAGCACAATTTTTATGTGGCGAAAAAAGGTTTAAAAATAGCACGTTGGCAATTCGTACCTGATGATACGGAAGGTATCGCCGTACAACTCCACATCACCAACGAAGGTGCCACGGCACAGTCCTTTTCTTTGGATTTTGTTGGGCATTCCGATTTGAGACCGACTTGGTTGGGCGAACGTACGGATATGGTGGACGGCCAAGATATGGCGAATTTTAATGAAGAAATCGGTGGCTGGGTGGTCAAGGATAAAAACAATCCTTGGTTTTTATGCTATACTGCGCAAATGGCACCGGAACGTAGAACCACTGCCAGCAAAAAGTATAAGGGAGAAGGGGTTTCCAATGCACTAGGCTATTCCGTTCAAGTAAACCCTAACGAGACAAAAACGATCAGCTTTACCATTTCAGGATCCTACACCTCTAAAGATGCCGCAATTGCCACCCTGCAAGGAATTCAAGATAATTTGCCCACTTTAATTGAAGAAAAAAGGAATCGTTACC
>CALGQU010000075.1 GCA_937959125.1 uncultured Croceitalea sp. | reverse complement strand
GTAGGCAAATAACCCAAAACAGCTTTGATTCCATCAGAAACGGACGTAAGGCCAATAACATCTGCTATAACGATAGTAAAAAATAGGATCAATAATACTTTGGCGAAGGCTAGGATAATCTTAAGCAAATCAATCTTTACTTCCTTGTCACCAAACGGTTTGGCATTGGTGATTTTTTGGGACAACGCATCTATTTTCGCAGCTTTTAAAACGCGTTTCAATACAAAAAGAATAATCTTTAAAAGCATCCAAGCAACGATAAGGCCCAAAATGGCAATGACAATTTGTGGAAGCAATTGCACCACATTGGAGAGCATATCGCCCAAACTTTCATTTAATACCTGTTTGTATTTTTCCATGACTATGTATTTTGTTGTTGGTTATCTTTTTTTATTGGTTTTGAACATACCGGCAAAAAGGGAGGAATAGTTGGACGTGACCAATACGGCCATATCCAAGATCAATTTGGCAATGGCTACATCGTTCATGACCTTCTTCCTCATCTCTGGAGGAACTTCCCTAAGGTTCCGGTTCAGTTGACTGAACGGATTATCAAAGTCGTTTGTCATCTATCCTAAGGTATTATAGATTTCCATTAATTTCGCTTTGGCACGTTTTAAACGCATTTTTACCGCACTCTCCCCTATCTCATATAGATTTCCCAATTCTTTTATGGAAGCGCCATCTTGATATTTTAGCAAGAGAATAGACTTATCCTCTGCCCCTATCAATGCTAACGCTTTTTCCAACTTATGGGTTTTCATTTCATAAATGCTCTCATCTGGTATATCATCCGTCAATTTATATTCGGCACTATCCATAGGCACCGATTTATCACTCATTTTACGTTGTTTGTTCCTGTTTACATAATTGACACAAAAATTATAGGTAAAAGAATACAACCAAGTGGAAAATTTGGATTTCCCCTTAAACGATGCCAGTTTAATAAAAAGTAGCAAAAAAACGTCTTGGGTCAAGTCCTCCGCTTCATCCTGCGACCTTGCAAAACCATAACACTTGTTATAGACCATTTTGGCATAACGATCGTAAAGCACGCCAAAGAGCATGGAATCGTTCTTAGCGACGATTTTTTCTACGAGTTCCTCATCTGTAAGTTGGCCGTACTTGCCGTCTGTCCCCAATGGTTTGCGGTCTTGGTTTATTAAGATTAGAAACAGACGTTTTAAAAAGGTCACCTTGTATGGCTTGGTTAATGCCGTTCAAGATAGTTTAAAACGGCATATCTTTGAAAAAAAATAAGCCTACCATGAAATTCAAAGTCATAGTAATCGTCATTTTTATTTCTTTAAACTCCTGTAAAACAGACAAAAAGGAAGCAAATATTTCCAATACCGCATCTAAAACCATTTTAGAAAAAATTGCGGACGCGCATGGCTATCAACATTGGAAAAAAGTAGACAAACTAGCATTTACTTTTAATGTGGATAGGGATTCTACCCATTTTGAACGTTCTTGGATCTGGAAACCCAAGACCAATATGGTAATGGCGATTGCAGGCCAAGACACCTTGGAATACCAAAGAGATACTATGGATAGCACCAGTTTAAAAAGAAATGCAGGTTTTGTAAACGACCGCTATTGGCTTTTGGCACCGTTCAACCTTATTTGGGATGCCCATAACTTTGAGCATACCTTGATAACCAAGGATACCGCACCTATTAGCAAGCAACCCATGCAAAAGCTTACTATTGTCTATGGTAACGAAGGTGGGTATACCCCAGGGGATGCCTATGATTTTTACTTTGGCGATGACTACTTGATCAAAGAATGGGTCTTTAGAAAAACCAACCAGCAAGAACCTTCCATGATAACCACTTGGGAAAACTATACTGAAAACAAGGGCATTAAATTTGCGCTGGACCATAAGAAAGCTAAAGAAGCCTTTAACCTCTATTTTACCGGTGTAGCTATTACCATAACCGATTAACCCATGAAAAAACTGCTTCCATTACTTGTCTTTTGTCAGTTAAGCTACGCTCAACACCAACAACTGGGCGTTGTTTTGGATGCGGAAAACAAAACACCTATAGAATTCGTAGATGTTTACAATAGCAATGACAATACCATTACCAATGAGAACGGCAAGTATTTTTTGTTGTCTTCCAACGATTCCATTGCTTTTTACAAATTGGGTTACGAAACCTTAAAAACCACCTTCGCGGCAATTACCGATACGGTTTTTTTAAAAGAGAAAACATTTGAACTTAACGAGGTGGTATTGACCAATGAGGAACGTCTTTTTGATAAAGTCAAAAAAGCAGTACCCGATAATTATCCCTCTGAAGAATACAAAGAACAATTTTTTATACGGTCTACCTTGCGCTACAATGGCGAAATTACCCGTATTCAAGATATACAAGGAAAGCTCAAAAGAAAAACTTTGTTATATCATGGGGACATGGAACTTGGAAAGAAAGACTTTGTCTTTGAGGTAGAACATATGCGTAAAGTAGGTCTTAAGGACGTTACCGAAGATGAAACGGATATTTATTTTAGGGCAAGGTCGTTAAAGGCCATTTTAATGGAAACGGTTCAACTAAGTATTGTTCTGGAAAATTTTGAAATAGAGGAACAGTATTTTGACAACCAAGAAAAAGTACGAATCACCTTTACCTACAACGGCGATAATAAAAAAGCGAATATTGCCGGGTATTACATCGTGGACCTCAACGATAAGGCTATTTTGGAATATTACCAATTGTCAACACCCAAATTGGACTTTAAACAAAAAAAGGATATCCGTTATCGTGTAACACGCTATGAAAAAAACATCTTGTTTGATAAGGATAGGGAGACGGGAAAGTATGTGATGAAAAATGCAAAAATAAAGACCTTGGTTGAGATTCAAGACAATGAGGAAACTTTCCGTACTTTTTTTGAATCTGAGGATATTTTAAAGTCCTATGGGCATTTTGGAGCTTTTAAAGTCCGCAAAAATGTCAACGAAAACAAGGAGGTTTTTAGGTTAAAAATTCCTTATATCAAAGCATTTTGGGAAGCGCAGAACAGCCTGCTGTTAACCCATGAGATGGAGGCTTTCATTGCCAAGGTCAGTAACGCGGACAATGAATTCGATATCCGTTCCAATTTGGATTAACGCCCCCTACCTTTTAGGATTGCGGTCAACATCAAAATAACGAAAGCGCAACCCAGCAAGGTCCAAAAACTGGTGGTCAACTCATATTTTTCTGCTAAAAGCCCTAAGATCACGGGGCCGGATAAAAATCCCGTATAGCCCATACCGGCAATAAAAGCAACACCTTGGGAAGAATCCACCCCTTTTACCGTACCTCCTATCCTAAACAGTTCTGGTACCATTACGGAAAAACCGAGTCCAACAAGTCCAAAACCTATCAAAGCTAAAAAGGTATTTGCTACAAGCACCAAACCATAACCTAAAATAGCGATCAAAGCACCCAGTGCTACAATTCTAACCGGACCTATCCTTTGGCTTACGCCATCGGCAAGAAACCTGCCTAGCGTCATGGTTACGGAAAACGCCAAGAACCCACCCCCTATAAGAACTTCTGGGGAAAGGGCCACCTCCTTTAAATAGAGTGCACTCCAATCTACAACGGCACCCTCACTACCCATGGCAATAAAACCAATAGCACCTAATAAAAATAAAGGTTTGAACAATTTTAGACTAAAGGGTTCCTTGACTACCGGGGCCGCTTTAATATAGAGATATTCTTTCTTATAAAACCAATTGATGGCCAATACCAAGACAATGGTAATTGCCATATGTAAGGCAGGGTTTCCAATAAACGGAATAAGAAAACTTCCCAAACCAACTAGAATACCGCCTAAACTAAAAAAACCGTGGGTAGCGGACATAAAATTCTGTTGGTCTTCTTTTTCAATCTCCGTAACCAAGGTATTCATAGCAATATCCAAAAGACCATTGGTCGTCCCAAAAAGAAATAGTGCCAGACAAAGTATATAATAATTTGGTGCTAATAACGGAAATATCGCAAATACACTGGATAGGACAACTCCCAGCCATGTTGCCTTACCTACCCCCAATTTGTTGATTATGGTAGATGCCAAAGGAAAGATGGTGAATACCCCTAAGGACAAAAAAAAGATGGCGATACCTAAATCTGCTTTATCAATGGCCAATTTCTCCTTTACCGACGGAATATAAACCGCCCAAGTCCCAAACCAGATATTCAGGCTGGCAAAGACCAATGCCGGGGCAAAATACCGCGGACTTGACAAAATTAACCGAAGTGATTTCATATTAAAAAATCAGTCATGTAAATTCTTATTTTGAAAGGATACCTTCTTTTAATATCGTTCCAAACCGGTACATATCCTCAAAAGAGCAATAAAAAGGGGCGGGGGCCAATCGAATAACATTAGGTTCCCTCCAATCCGTGATGACACCTTGTTTCATTAAGTAGTCAAAAAGCGGTTTCCCTTCACCATGTAAAAAAACAGAAAGTTGGCAACCCCGTTCTTTAGGGGTAATGATTTCAAAAGAACTGTCGACTTCTTTGTCCACCTCGTTCAAAATAAACTCCAAATAAGCGGTCAACACCTTTTGCTTGCCCAGAAGTTTGGCCATACCCACTTCTTCAAACAATTGTAAAGAAGCCAAATATGGGGCCACGGATAAGATAGGTGCATTGCTCAATTGCCAAGCATCTGCATTGGGCATGGGTTCAAATTCTGGTTTCATTAAAAAACGAGTGTCTTTTTTAGTACCCCACCAGCCTTCGAACCTAGGAATATCTTTTTTATCCAAATAGCGTTCATGCACATAGATGCCCGATGCGTTGCCCGGGCCACTGTTCATATATTTATAACTGCACCAAGCAGCAAAATCCACATTCCAATCATGTAGGTCCAAAGCGACGTTACCAACGGCATGGGCCAAATCCCAACCTACAAAAGCACCTGTTTTTTTACCTGCTTGGGTAATCTTTTGCATATCAAAAACCTGCCCGTTATAATAATTGACACCACCTATGAGTATCAAGGCCAACTCATCGCCAAGTTCCTCAATCTTGGCTAAAATATCTTCGGTACGCCACGCGTGCTCCCCATCCCTTTTCTTTACCTCAACGATAGCTTCTTTGGTATCAAAACCATGAAAACGCACCTGACTTTGCAACATATATTGATCGGATGGAAACGCTTTTTCTTCACAAAGGATTTTAAACCTTTTTTGCGTAGGTCTATAAAAGGAAACCATCAAAAGATGTAGGTTTACGGTAAGCGTGTTCATTACGGACACCTCTTTTGTTTTTGCCCCTACAACCTTAGCCAAAGGTGCCGCCAAACGTTCGTGATAGTCCCACCAGGGTTTTTCTGCGTAAAAATGGCCCTCTACGGCCAACGCAGCCCAATCTCTCATAACCTCGTCAACATAGCTTTGCGCATTCTTAGGCTGTAAGCCCAATGAATTTCCAGTAAAATAAATGACGTCTTTACCTTGTACTTGTGGGTAATGAAATTGCTGCCGGTATGTATTTAGGGCATCCGTTTTATCCAAGGATTGGGCAAATTCTAACGTATTTTCAAAATGCATGCTAGTGCTCTGTTTTTATTGTAATTAATTAAAGTCAACCAAAGCGCATTTCGGTAAGATGCTTTGTAAAACCGGATTTTTCATATGCCTTTACAGCGGATTGATTCTCTTCATAGACCGTAAGCCGTATCTCTGTAAGTCCGTTTTTACGGCACCAAGCCACTAATTTTTGGGTGATTTGCTGGTTGATACCCCTACCCCGGTACTCCGGCAGGGTATACATAAACCCCAAATAGCCATACCATTCATGGTCCAGATAATGCAGTGCTTTTTTCTTGAGTGCATAGCCCGATGCCACAATATGCCCTTCAACTTCGGCTACCAACACTTTAACACCATCATCTACAATATAGGCTCCAATATCATAGTAGTTGATGGGGTCTGGGGCTAAAGTTGGATCATACGGACGTTCCGCCTTGATAATTTCTTGCTCAAACTGGAGCAGTATTTTTAAATCGGCAGGTATTGCATCACGTATTTGAACGGTTTCCATGGTTCTAAAGTAACGCATATTTGGCTATTTTTGTTAAAATTTATCCATGCATTTTCTATCGCCGCTGTTGGAAAACTACATTGCGCAACATTCCAGTCCTGAACCGGAAATTCTGCGGCAACTAACAAGGGAGACCCATTTAAAAGTAATCCAGCCCCGTATGATAACCGGTCATTTTCAAGGGAGGGCCCTAGCCTTGTTATCCAAGATTTTGGCTCCCAAAAATATTTTGGAAATTGGGACCTATACCGGCTATTCCGCCATCTGTTTGGCAGAAGGCTTACAAGCGCAAGGTCTCCTCCATACCATTGACATCAACGAAGAGTTGACCACTATACAGCGTAAGTATTTTGATAAAAGCGGTTATGGACATCAGATTGTACAACATACCGGGAATGCCATCGAAGTTATCCCAAAACTGGACATGACTTTTGACTTGATATTTATAGATGCTGAAAAAAAGAGTTATGATGCTTTTTTTGAAACAGCGATGACCAAAGCTGTCCCCGGTACCGTCATCTTATCGGACAATGTATTGTGGTCCGGGAAAGTGGTAGAGTCCCTGGAAAAATCGGACAAAGCTACGGCGGCCCTTTTGGAGTATAACAAAAAATTGAGCAGGGATCCCAGATTGGAAACCGTACTATTGCCCATACGGGACGGTCTAACCTTAAGTAGGGTCCGTTAAATGCAATCCTTTTACCAATTTTTTATAAAGCGCATAGAATACTAGTGCACTTGATATTCCTACTAGGGTTCCTACCAAGATATCCAACGGAAAATGCACCCCAACAAAAATTCTACTGCTTGCAAACAAAAGGGGCCAGACAAAGAAAATTAGGCTCCAATAGAACCTTTTACGTAGCAGCAGATAAACCAATAACGTTATGGCAAAAGAACTTGCTGCGTGGCCAGAGAAAAAACTATAGTCCGTAGGGGTTTTTAAAATACGTATCAACGTATTTATTTCAGCATCATTGTTTGGGCGTAAGCGTGCTACATAGTTCTTGGTCAAGTCCGTAATGATAATAATAAAAACCGCCAAGATCACCACCCAAAGCGTTTTTACTACCCCTTCTTTAAGGGGTCGTTTATAAAAAAACAGAAAGGCAAAGAAAACATAAAGGGGTATCCATGTATTGATGTTGGTCACAAAGGACCAAAATCCATCCAGTTCCGCAATGCCCAGGTTATTGAGGTAAACAAAAGTTTCCCGGTCCCATTCCAGCAGCTCCTTGAGCATCTTACTTGGTGCTTCGCTTAATGGCGCCGGTAACGTCATCAACGTTTTTCTTTACCTCGTTAAGCTCATTTTTGATGTCCTTGGTAAAATCCGTGTCAATACCCTGCTTATCGGCACTCTTTTGGATTTCCCGTTTGATATCGTCGGTAGCATCGCGCAACTGGCGCATTCCTTTTCCCAATCCTTTGGCAATACCCGGAATTTTATCTGCACCAAAGACCATGACCACAATGAACATGATGAAGAAGATTTCTGCGCCGCTAATAAATAAGAAATGCATAGGACAAATATAACCAGAAGTTATTTTTAATGGAACCGATTTACGGGTTTATGTGATGTCTTATCGTAAATGAATGGGCAACATGTATGTACTGGTTTTGAAAATAGGACGACTAAAGGGCAAAAAAAAGCCCCGATAAACGGGGCTTGTATTTAAGAAGGAAAAAATTATTTCCCTTTTACCTTTTCTTTAAACTGGTCAAAGTCGGATTTTTCATCCTTTATGGGCCACGAGTTATTCGTGGTATCAATATCGGCAGTTTCCAATTTTGGATCTATTACGATTCCTACCAATTCCTTTTGTGAGGAAATCACACGTTTTACTTCCTTATCGTTCTTTCTCCAAATTTCCGCAGGATACGTAATACTTTCCTTGGTGCCATCTGCATAGTTATATTCTACGATCAATGGCATTGGAATACCTCCTGGTTTATCAAAGGTCACCTGATAGAAATACTTTGGTTCTTCAACGGCCGCTCTTTCAGCTTCCGTCATATTGTCCATCATAAACTCCTTAAGGCTGGCAGAAGTTTCAGATGGTGCCTTACCCTTCAGGTCTTCCTTATAATCTTCCGTACCTTCCTCGGCCAAATATACCAAAGGTGGTAAGTCTGCGGGGGTTAGGTTACGTGCCGCCATATACTCTTTCATCCCCTTTGTAGGCTCGTTGGACACATAGTATTTCTTCACTTCCTTAATACCAATATCCACGTAGTCCGTAGTATAGAACCAGCCTCTCCAATACCAGTCCAAATCAACCGCCGAAGCATCTTCCATGGTACGGAAAAAATCTTCTGGGGTAGGATGCTTAAACTTCCAACGTTGCGCATAGGTTTTAAATGCATGATCAAAAAGTTCTTTTCCCATTACGGTTTCCCTAAGGATATTTAAGGCCGTAGCCGGCTTACCATAGGCATTGGGTCCTAATTGATACACGTTTTCAGGATTGGACATGATCGGGGATATAAAGTTTTGGTCTCCCGCCATATAAGGTACAATCTTAGCGGCCTCTCCCCTTCTTGAAGGGTATTTGTCATTTGGCGCGATAACATCAGGATAGGCTTCCCCAAATTCTTGCTCCGTCAAATACTGCATAAAAGTATCCAAACCTTCATCCATCCAACCCCATTGGCGTTCATCGGAATTTACGATCATAGGGAAAAAGTTATGCCCTACTTCATGGATGATGACGCTGATCATCCCGTATTTTGTTCTATCGGAATAGGTACCATCTTCATTGGGCCGTCCGTAGTTCCAGCAAATCATTGGATATTCCATCCCCTGGTTTTTCGCATGGACGGATATGGCTTTGTGGTACGGATAATCAAAGGTAAATTTAGAATAACTCTTTAAGGTCTGGACCACAGCCTTTGTGGACTGCTCTTCCCAAAGGGGGTTTCCTTCTTTTGGATACATGGATACGGCCATAATATCACGCCCGTTCAATTTTACGGCTTGCATGTCCCAGATAAACTTGCGGGAACTGGCAAAGCCAAAATCCCTAACCATTCTGCCCGGTTCCGTTTTAAATTTCCAAGTTTTGGTGTCCGTAGCTTTGGTCCCTTCTTTTGCAACGACTTCTTCTTGGGTTACGATAACCACAGGTTTGTCATACGACTTTGATGCGGCATTGTAGCGCTTCATCATTTCTTTGGTAAATACTTCTTTTCTGTTTTGAAGTACGCCTGTAGCGTCCACCACATGATCGGAAGGTACGGTTATGCTAACATCATAATTCCCAAAAGGCAAAGCAAACTCGCCACTGCCCCAGAACTGATGGTTTTGCCATCCTTCAACATCTGAATATACGGCCATTCTTGGAAAAAACTGTGCGATAACATAAGCGCGGTTTCCATCTTTTGGGAAATACTCATATCCGGATCGCGCCCTGTTAACGGTATGATCGGGAATGTTATACCACCATTTTATGGAAAAAGAGGTCGATTCCCCACTCTTTAACGCTTTCGGAATATTGATACGCATCATGGTCTGGTTAACGGTATAGGACAAGGGTTTCCCCGATGCGTCCTTAACCCAATCAATCTTAAAACCACCATCAAAAGGCGCTTTTAAATATTGTCCTGTAAAGCTACCTGCCTGGTATGCCAAGGGAACTCCCCCACCATCGCGCAATGGCGACTTGGAATCTTTGGCCCTTACGTTTTGATCTAACTGCACCCATAAGAACTCAAGATTGTCCGGTGAGTTATTGGTATACGTAATAGTTTCTTCACCATAGATTTTGGCATCTGTATCATCCAAGGTGATATTCATCTTATAATCAGCCTGCTGCTGGTAGTAATCTTTGCCAGGAGCTCCAGAAGCGGACCGGTAGGTATTTGGCGTTGAAAACTCTTCATATAATTGCTTAAACTTACTCTGGTTTACATGACCTGGTTCCCGAGCTTCTTTTTCTTCGGATTCCTGTGCAATACCTATCGCTGCGACCAAGAATAATACCGAAGTAAAATAATACTTCATTCTATTCATTTTTAATGATTTATTGATTCGGGAAAATACTTCTTTTCTAACTATTTGTTAAGGAAATGTCACAAGTTTAACATTCCTTTAGTATCCGATTTTATAAGCACAAAGCTCTTCTTCTTTCCCTCGTATTTTATATGGACAAGATTCTTTTGTTCATCGAACAAATCGGTTAAGATTTCATTCTGTACTTCTATGGTTTTTATGGTATCCAAAAGCACGTTTTCAACTTCCAAATAACAGATAACAACGTCATTATCATATTTTTTTCCCAAGAAATTATAGCTGACTTTTTCATCGTCCAAATAAAGAAGGAATTTGGTGTTTAGGTATTTTTCAATGTACTTATCCGCAATGGCCGTTTCTTTATCGGTACCCAACAGTCCTTCTATATCATAACGTTCTTTAAGCAGTTCTTCCAAATCATCTACAAAAAGACGGGATGTTATCTGCAACGCTTGGTCTTCTTCCACATAGTTGATATTGGTAACACTCACATAAAACTTATGGAGTACGGTAAACGAGCTAAGCGATAGTGCGATTACAAAAATTAACAAGATACTTTTTTTCATACGATAAAGATATGCAAAGGCTGTGCCAATTTATAGGGTTGAGGGTAACGGGTAAAATGGTTTAGGGTTAATGGTTTAGGGTTAATGGTTAATGGTTAATGGTTAATGGTTAAAAATGTATTTTTCCTTTTATACGGACTATTATTTTTTGCTTATTTTTTTATCCTATTGAAAAGATGCTTCCAACTCTTATCTTTTATCTCCTGTCTCCTAAATCAGGTTATTCCAACCCATTCTCCCTGCGATATACCACACTTTTCTGCACAAGAAAATCCCAAATCTTAAGCTTATCATGGTTGTCTACCGTTTGCTGGAATTTTTCGTCCACCTCACAGAAATACATAAAATCCGGTATTTTATCCTTGGGCAAGCGCAGGTCCGCCATAAAAATGGAATCCACATAAAACTGCTGAACCCTTTGGGTGCGGGCATATACCCTATCTGTTTTAACACGGGTTTTAAGCATTTTTGTACGTCCCGTAATGGCGTTAATTATAGGGGTTACCCCAACGGCAAGTGGTCTTCTTAAAGAATACAGTCCTTTGGACGCCTCTTGTAGCTTTCGTTCATTTTGGCTAATTATTTTCACGTGGGCATTGGGCAATTCCAAAGCTTCTGCGCTTACATCTTTTTCCAATTGCAAGCCGGTCACATCCGCGTCCAATCGTCCAGAAAGGTTATAGGGATTTACGGTTACCCCTTGGAGTTCATTTACAAACTCT
>CALGQU010000074.1 GCA_937959125.1 uncultured Croceitalea sp. | reverse complement strand
TGGTATCCGACTCTCGGTTCAATTTAAACAATGGAGAAGAGAATATTCCGCATACGATGTATATTATTAGAGGAAGACAAGGACAGGGTCAAGGAGCGACTATAGCCGATTCGACCTTTGTTAGGTTTGAAGGATTTCGTTTGGATAGGACTATTTTTCAAAACGATACGGGGGGAGGTCGATGGCAAGATTTGCAGGGAATACCTGGGACACCTGTTTTTGGTACAGTGCAAGGATTTCAATTTGGTGTAGCACAGTTTAACGCAGGGGATGGCATTACGGAAGGGGATGCTGGTACCTTCGCAGTGGATAATTTTGGTTCCGGTTTGATTATTATGCCTTCAGGACTGGGATTCTTTAATCAATTAGATGCTGGCCAACCTTTTGCTCCTTTGGTATTCAGCATAAGTTTGTTTGCCGTGGAAACTGCGGACCATGACAATGATAATGTATCGAGTATTTTAGAGGACCTAAATGGGGATAACAATTTGTTTAATGATGATACGGATGAAGATGGAGCTCCTAATTATTTGGACTTTGATGATGACGGCGACGGTATCGCCACTAGGGATGAAATTATCATAGCTGATGACGGCACCCTTAGCTTCCCGGATTCGGATGGTGATGGAATGCCGGATTATCTAGATGCGGACAGTTAAAATGACTCCTGTAAGGACAAAGCATAAAAAAAGCCCCATTTAGGGGCTTTTTACGTTTATATCTTTATCGCAAAGCTGAGAATCAACTGATCGGGTCTGGTATCGACCCTATTACCATCCAAAGTGGTAATATTGGAGTTAATGAAATTCACTTCGTTTTCACTTAAACCCCTTTCATATCTGAGGTCGATACCAAAGTTACCAAGATTTACCCCAACTCCTAGGTGCACACCTACCGTAAAATCATTTTCTACGGTATCAAAAGTAACATCACTAAATTCCGTATCCAGTAAAAATTGAAATGCCGGTCCTATAAATGCATGCAAAGGGCCTATCACCTTGGTTCCTACCAAAACGGGCAAATCCAATTTTTGGATTTTCAAGTCCCCTTCTTCGTATCCTGAAGTTGTGCTAGTGTAAACCAATTCCGGACGCACGTAAAGACGATTCCCCAGTTTTCCAAATACCCCTACATGGAAGCCTGCATTACGCTCGGCGTTTTCTACCACGTTTCGTGTATCATCGATAAAATTACCGTTCCCGTTGTAATTAAGGCCTGCCTTAATCCCAAAACCAGATCCGCTTTGTGCAAAAGCAATAGTGCTACAAAGCACCATTCCTAAAATAAGAAGTGTTTTTTTCATAATGTGTTCCGTTTTATTGTTCATGATGAAAAGTGGTAGCAAAGACAATACCAAAAGTTATTTTCTTTTCAACACCTTTAAAACGGCTGCGGCCACGGCTTTATTGTTCAGTCCGTATTTCTCCATTAATTGTGCAGGGGTCCCGCTCTCCCCAAAAGTATCTTGGGTTGCCACAAATTCCTGCGGGGCGGGGAGGTGCTGTGCCAACGTACGGGCAACACTTTCCCCTAGGCCGCCCAAATAGTTATGCTCTTCTGCAGTAACTACGCATCCTGTTTTTTTGACCGAATCCAGAATGGCTTTTTCATCTAAAGGCTTGATCGTATGGATATTGATGACCTCACAAGAAATTCCTTGATTTTCCAATTCCTCTGCAGCCAATAAGGATTCCCATACCAAATGCCCTGTGGCAATAATGGTAACGTCGGTGCCAGGACTTAGTAGTAGTGCTTTTCCTATTTCAAAGGTTTGGTCCACTGGAGTGAAATTGGCAACTTTTGGACGTCCAAACCTAAGGTAAACCGGGCCATGGTGTTCTGCAATGGCCAAAGTAGCCGCTTTGGTCTGGTTGTAATCACAAGGATTGATTACCGTCATTCCCGGAAGCATTTTCATCAATCCAATATCCTCCAAAATTTGGTGGGTTGCCCCATCTTCCCCTAAGGTAATCCCAGCGTGGGAGGCGCATATTTTTACATTTTTATCAGAATAGGCAATGGATTGCCGTATTTGGTCATAAACCCTTCCTGTGGAAAAATTAGCAAAAGTTCCTGTAAACGGTATTTTACCGCCTATGGTCAAACCTGCGGCAATACCCATCATATTGGCTTCGGCAATGCCCACTTGAAAAAAACGTTCCGGGTTTTCATCAATAAAGTCTTGGATTTTTAAAGAACCCACTAGATCCGCACATAGTGCCACCACATTGGGGTTCGTTCTTCCCAACTCCGTCATTCCCGCACCGTAACCGCTTCTGGTATCCTTTTTTCCTTGGTCTGTATATTGTGTCATTTTTTTTCTATTGGTACCCCATAATCAATGGGAATATTTTACGTGAATTTTTAGTAGTCTCCCAGTGTTTCAGGATTTTGCTCCAATGCGGTTGCCAATTGCCCATCATTTGGGGCTTTGCCATGCCACGCATGGGTGTGCATCATAAAATCTACACCGTTGCCCATTACCGTTGTCATCACAACGCATACGGGTTTTCCTTTACCTGTTCTGGATTTGGCCTCCTTAAGTCCGGCAACGACTTGCTCTAAATCATTACCATCGGCTATTTCCAAAACGTCCCAACCAAATACCTTGAATTTCTCCGCAATATCCCCTAGTGGTAAAACATCCTCCGTTGATCCGTCTATTTGTTGGCCGTTTCTATCAATGGTAGCAATAAGGTTGTCCACTTTGTTACCTGCGGCATACATGATGGCCTCCCAATTCTGACCTTCTTGTAGTTCCCCATCACCATGCAAACTATAGACAAGCTTGTTCTCCTTATTGAGTTTTTTTGCCAATGCAGCTCCTATGGCCACGGACATCCCTTGCCCTAAAGAACCAGATGCAATGCGAACCCCGGGCAATCCCTCATGGGTGGTGGGGTGCCCCTGTAGACGGGAATCGATTAACCGAAACGTGTTTAACTCTTCCACCGGAAAATAGCCCCTACGTGCCAAAACGCTATAAAAAACAGGGGAGATATGACCGTTGGACAAAAAGAAAAGATCTTCATCCTTTCCGTCCATATCAAAACCATCCTTAAGTTCCATTACCTCATTATATAGGGCCACAAAAAATTCCGTACATCCCAAAGAACCCCCGGGGTGTCCAGAATTGACCTTGTGCACCATCCTAAGGATATCTCGCCTTACTTGGGTAACCAATTTTTCCAACCTTTGCGTATTTGCCATTGCAGTTAAATTTTATCGTCCCAAAAGTAACCGCAATCCATACCTAAACCAAGGGAACCAAAAGATTATTTTACATCTTTTTCAACAATAAGGGAAATTGGATTCCGGCGAACTTTATTTTTTTCTTAAGGACCAGCTCCCATGGAGATTCCTATATTTGCGCTTCAAAATATAGTGTTGAAATACCAACTGCTACATAAAGATTCCGGCTCAAAGGCTAGGGCTGGCCAAATCACAACTGACCATGGTACTATTGCTACCCCTATATTTATGCCCGTTGGAACGGTGGCATCTGTAAAAGGCGTGCACCAGAGGGAGTTGCGTGAAGATATCAACCCGGACATCATTTTAGGAAATACCTACCATTTGTATTTAAGACCGGGAATTGAAATTCTTGAAAAAGCTGGCGGGTTGCATAAATTCATGGGTTGGGATAGAAACATCCTTACGGATAGCGGAGGTTATCAAGTATATTCCCTATCCGGAACCCGAAAAATTAAGGAAGAAGGCGTAAATTTTAAGTCGCACATTGATGGTTCCAGCCACTTTTTTTCACCGGAAAGCGTTATGGAAGTCCAGCGGACCATAGGTGCGGACATTATTATGGCCTTTGATGAGTGCACCCCGTATCCCTGTGATTATGAGTACGCTAAAAAGTCCATGCATATGACCCATAGGTGGTTGGACAGATGTATAGATCATTTGGATAAAATCCCTGTCAAGTATGGCTATGATCAAGCATTTTTTCCAATAGTACAGGGTTCAACCTACAAGGATTTACGGAAACAATCTGCAGAATATATTGCCAATGCGGGAGCTGTAGGCAATGCCATTGGCGGTTTGTCCGTTGGGGAACCTGCAGAGGAAATGTATGCCATGTCGGAAATCGTTTGTGATATCTTACCAGAAGA
>CALGQU010000073.1 GCA_937959125.1 uncultured Croceitalea sp. | reverse complement strand
TTTTTATCGGCTACCTCATTCATTTTTGCATAGGCTAGCATAGATTTCGCACTCCCTCCATAACCATGTAACACGAAAACTAAAGGCGCATTAGGTGCAAGATTTTTTGGAAGATAGAGTGAGTATTCACTTAAATCTGTTCTAAAGGATTAAGCATATCCCATAGGATACTTAAGGAAAAAGCTGGTAATGGGTTTTTTAAATATCAATTTGAAAATTATATAAGAACGGAGTCCCTTACTCATACTCAAACCAATCAAAGCTTACTTTTGATTTTGAAGGTGCACCTTGGCTAGTGGCATAGATACCTACCATAAGCCCGTTGAAACGTAATGCGGTCTCATCCCCTAAACCGGAAAGGTCCTGTGGATCACCAATTTTTTGAAAGGCAATGCCATCACGACTAAAACTGAACTGTGCCTTGTTCTTTCCGTCGCCTTCAATGCGTAACTTAACTGTAGTACCCATGCAAGGAATTTTAGCTACCATTTCTTTTTCTTTTCCAAACGTTTTAATCAATTGAATTTCATGGGCACTTTTCACCAATTGATAGTGGGAATCACTGCTTCTATACAGGATCATCCCAGCTTTTTCATTCGATTTTTTGCTCACGAATTCCATAGCGGTCGACGCCTTAAAAGTATGGTTAAGTACTCTCTTGGCGATTAGGCTTGTCAATTCCTTTTTGTCCACCTCGCCGGGCAAAATATCCAAAATGAGTTTGCCCTTGCTCAGATGATACCATTTGGTCTTTGGTGATTTCAAGAAATTCCATTCCAAGCCAAGCGTTTTGTTATAAAATGCATCACGGTTTTCTTTCGTCTTGAACGGATGTAGTCTTAGGTCCGGCCCTGTCATTTTTTCTTGCAGGATACCTATTCCGGAATTGAATACAGGTCGTCTTCCTTCAAAACTGACGGGTACTAGATAGGTTTCCCTACCTATTATGGAATAGCCGTATATTTTTTTCTTAGCATGAAGAACTGCCCACCAATCTTTGTTGCCTGTTTGGACCAAATCTGTATGGCCAACAGCCCAAATAGGATAGTCCTTACCCAGAAAACGGTGTGTGAATACGGGGTTTGCTTGTTCGGCTTCATAAGGACCGAAAATGGAATCGCTGTAAAATACCGTAGTGGCGTGATGGAATGATGTACCGCCTTCCGCTACCATAAGCAAATAGGTTCCATCAATTTTATACAAGTGTGCGCCCTCCGTCCAGCGGGCATTTATAGCGTGGCCATAGGTCAATTTTTTTCGTTCTCCCACCAAGGCCTTCTTTTCCAAGTCCAGTTCTTGAATCCAAATGAAAGACTGTCCTTCCCATTCCTTGTCATCGCCAACATTTTCATTACCGGTATAGTAACAGCTACCATCGTCGTCCCAAAAGAGGGATGGATCTATTCCGGGAGCATCCAACCAAACCGGTTGGGACCATGGTCCTCTGGGATTCTTGGCGGTAATGTAAAAATTACCGCCACATTCTACACAGGTGTTTATAATATAGAACGTCTCATTGTGATAACGTATGGTAGGGGCGTATACCCCCCTGGAATTGTTGACCCCTTTTGGGATGGTCATAGTATTCTCTTGGCTAAGGCCATACCCTATGAGCTCCCAATTGGTCAGATCTTTACTATGATATATGGGCAATCCTGGAAACCACTCAAATGAGGAAGTCACCAGATAAAAATCTTCGCCAACCGCACAAATACTCGGATCTGGATTAAACCCCGGTAAAATAGGATTTTGAAAGGTATCCACTGTGTTTTGGCCATAGTGTACCCCGGTGAAGATTAGAAGCGATAAGGTGAAAATTTTAAGCTTCAAATGCATGATAGGTTTTTAATAACGATTAAAAAGGTGGACTTGGAAATGCCAAGCCCACCTTACATAAAAAAACTAAACTAAATCATCTGATGTTAACGTACTACATCAACATTCTTTTCTGGTTGTTTGGCATCCAACCTTGTATTCATGGCATTAAGTGCCGATTTGAGTGCCGCAAGTTCCTCAGGATGTGTTGCCGCCAAATTTTCTTTTTCGCCTATATCTTCCTTTAGGTTGTAAAGCTCATAAACGTCATCCTCATAAAAATGGATCAACTTCCAGTCTCCTTCCCTAATCGCCTGTCCTGGCGTCCATCCGCTGGTATGGTAATGTGGATAATCCCAGAACAGGACGTCGTGTACTTCATCTTTTTCATTCATTATCAACGGATACAAACTTTCCCCATCAACATGGAGGTCCGGACGTTTTTTAAGACCTAAGGCTTCTAGAATGGTAGGGAACAGATCCATGCTCATTACTTTGGCGTTGGAACTGGCAGAATGGTCAAACCCGGGGCTTTTTATGATCAAGGGAACCCGTATCCCACCTTCATAGGCCCATCCTTTTCCTGCCCTAAGGGGTCTTACGCTAGTTGGGGGAATCCAATCGGATTCCGTAGTAGAAAGCCCTCCGTTGTCCGAGGTAAATACTATCAATGTGTCGTCCGTAAGTCCTAAGGCATCCAGTTTGTCCAAAAGCCGACCAACATTCTCATCGAGCGCATAGACCATAGATGCGTATTCTTCATTGTATTGGTTGATTACGGTATGTCCTGCACCTTCGGGTATGGTAATCGCCATGGTATCTTTTAAGTTTTTTTTCTTTTCGGTAAACTTTGCCAAATGCTTTTTACTGGCCTCTATCGGTGTATGTACGGTATAATAGGCTAAATATAAAAAGAAAGGGTTGTTTCTATTTTCTTCCAGGAATTGGAGGGACTCCCCCGTGAGTCTATCGGTAAGATACTCCCCATTGGGTCCGTCCGATAATTTGGGATTGTTATATGGGGCATAGTAACCCCCTGGTGGTTGTCCCATATGATGACCGCCCATGTTGATATCAAATCCTTGATCTTCAGGAAGAAAACCAGTATCCCCTAAATGCCATTTGCCTGCAAAAAAGGTGTTATAGTCCGCTTCTTTCAAAACCTCCGCAATGGTGGTCTCTTCCAGTGGTAGCTGGTTATAGTCCTCCACACTTTTTAAGGCC
>CALGQU010000072.1 GCA_937959125.1 uncultured Croceitalea sp. | reverse complement strand
TTATGGTCTTTTATAATGTTGATGGAGTCCATACGGGACACGCCTCTAAGTTTTTCGTTTACCTCACGATCAAAATGCCAGTCCATATCGTCCGCCAGTTTTTTCCAAGCTTGGTAATGTAGTTCTGCCGTGTCCGTAATAACACCGTCCAGGTCAAATATGAAACCTTTGATCATAATAAGGATTGGTTTACTCTGTTTGTGCTTACAATTGGGGCCGTTAAAGGTACTGTTTTAGCCAATTAATCGGGATTATTTTTTTTAGTTTTGTATAAAGGTGCCTTGCTTTTTTTGTTGGAATAAAAATGTTGAATTCTTTTGACAACTTGTAACGATTTAAAAGGAAAACACCCTTTCCCAACCCAACCAAATTGCTATTTTTGCCCATGCAAAATCAAGTCCTTATTTTAGATTTTGGTTCCCAGTATACCCAGTTGATCGCTAGACGCGTTAGGGAACTCAATATATATTCAGAAATAAAACCTTACAACAAACTCCCGGACGACCTTTCTAAATTTAAAGCGGTTATCTTATCCGGATCTCCGTTTTCGGTACGGGCAGAGGATGCCCCGCATCCAGATTTGTCGCAGATAAAAGGTAAAAAACCGTTGTTGGCCATTTGTTATGGGGCCCAATACCTGGCGCATTTTAATGGGGGCAATGTAGCCCCAAGTGCTACAAGGGAATACGGTAGGGCCAACCTTAGCATGGTAAAGGATGGAGATCCTTTTTTAAATGGGGTTGGTTTGGGAAGCCAGGTTTGGATGAGCCATAGCGATACTATTAAACAACTTCCGGAAAGTGGCATTTTGTTGGCAAGCACCAAAGATGTGGAGAATGCGGCGTTTAGGCTGGAAGGGGAAAAAACGTACGGGATACAGTTCCATCCAGAAGTATACCACTCCAAAGATGGTAAACAATTGCTAAAAAACTTTTTGGTCGATATTGCGCAGCTTGAACAAGATTGGACGCCCGACGCTTTTGTGGAGACCACGGTAGCGGAATTACAGGAAAAGATAGGACAAGATAAGGTTATTTTAGGCTTGTCCGGTGGTGTGGACAGCAGTGTAGCGGCCATGTTGCTGCACAAAGCTATCGGTGATCGCTTGCACTGTATTTTTGTCAATAACGGATTGCTTCGAAAAAACGAGTTCCATAGTGTTTTGGAGCAATACCAAGGTATGGGCCTTAACGTAAAGGGGGTCGATGCTTCGGCACGCTTTTTGGATGCTTTAAAAGGAGAGGAAGATCCAGAGACCAAACGTAAGATTATCGGCCGGGTGTTTATTGAGGTTTTTGATGATGAATCGCAGCAGGTAGAGAATGCCACCTGGTTGGCGCAAGGCACCATTTATCCGGACAGGATTGAATCCGTCTCGGCAAGTGGGGGACCATCTGCGGTCATTAAAAGCCATCATAACGTTGGGGGATTGCCGGACTATATGAAATTGAAGGTAGTAGAGCCGCTTCATCTTTTATTTAAGGATGAGGTAAGACGGGTTGGGGCCAATATGGGTATGGAACCCTCTATTTTGGGCAGGCACCCTTTTCCCGGGCCAGGCTTGGGAATTCGTATATTGGGTGATATTACCCCAGAAAAAGTAGCTATATTACAAGACGTGGACGCTATTTTTATTGATGCCCTTAAAAAAAATGGGCTTTATGACAAGGTTTGGCAGGCCGGAGCCATGCTTTTACCCGTAAATAGTGTGGGGGTCATGGGGGATGAACGCACTTATGAAAAATGCGTGGCACTTAGGGCAGTAGAAAGTACGGATGGTATGACGGCAGATTGGGTTAATTTGCCCTATGAGTTTTTACAGCAAGTGTCCAATGAAATTATTAATAAAGTAAAAGGCGTAAACAGGGTGGTTTATGATATAAGTTCCAAGCCACCGGCCACTATTGAATGGGAATAATGAAAATGTACCAGGTTAATAAACTAGCGCTTGTCCTGCTTTTATTGAGCGCCTTTCTGGGATATGGGCAAAAGTTTGCTACACATCAAGTAAAACAGGGAGAAACAATTTACAGTATTGCCAAGGAGTATCGCGTGACGCCCTATTCCATTTTAAAGGAAAATCCAGAAATAAAAGATGCGGAGCAGTTAAAACCAAATACCATTTTGGTGATTCCCTTAACAGGCCAAGCCATTGTAACCAAAGACGAAAAGGATACTGCGGAGGAGGAGGTACAACCGCTAGGTTTTAAAAAGCATCGGGTCAAGAAAAAGGAAACCCTTTTTGGCATTACCCAAAAATATGGGGTTACGGAGGAGCAACTCAAACGCTATAACCGGGAGCTCTATGCGCAACAGTTAAAAAAGGGAATGGTATTGAAGATTCCTAAATATCCAGTGGTGGAAGAACCGGAAGAACGCGAACTGGATTTTGAAACCTATACCGTTGCAGAAAAAGAAACCCGATGGAGCATTGCGCATAAGTACGGCATTACCATAGATAGTTTATTGCTTTTGAATCCGGATTTGGAAAAGAACTCCAATTATTTGGCGGTTGGACAAGAATTGCAATTGCCCAGGCCCAAAGGAGATAGTTTAAAGGAGCAAGAAGTGGCCCTGTTCGAATCGTTTTCCGTGCCCAAGGCTATGGGACTTTTTAGAATAAGCCAAAACTACGGGATAACCGTAGATTCCATTATGGCCCTAAATCCAGAAATTGCTGAAATAGGTGGTCTAAAAGAAGGGATGCAGTTGCGATTGCCCAAAAGAAAACCGGCCGACGAATTGGTAAATACGGACAATTATATCTTTTATCAGGTAAAACCAAAGCAGAATGTTTTTAGGCTTACCCAAAATTTGAAGATATCACGGGATTCCCTGTTCCTACTTAACCCAGAGCTGGAAAACGGTTTAAAAGCAGGGATGGTGCTCAAACTTCCTTCTAGAAAGACAAAAGAACTGGAAGTCAAGAATGCCTTGGTTTTGGATAAGATCAATCTTATGGATAGCATCAATACCGCCAATACACCTAAATTGTTATTTTTGCTCCCTTTCCGTCTGGACCGGATAAATTTTGGCGATAAGGAAAAATCAAAAAGCCAAATCGCCAATCGTAAAGATATACGGTATGCCGCCGGATTATATACCGGGGCCTTGGTTGCCTTGGATTCCATTAAAAAACTAGGGGTTTCCGTAGATGTAAACGTATTCGATACCCAATTGGATCTGGAAGCGGTAAAGACTATTTTACAGCGAACCCCATTAAACGGTACGGATGCTATAGTGGGACCCGTTGGTCCTAAATTGTTGGGAGAAGTTGCCGTACAGGCCGCTAATTACAATATTCCGGTCATTGCCCCTTTTGCAAGTAAAAGTGAGTTGAGCCTTAGCAATGTATTCTTTTCCATACCCGATGATGACACCCTAAGCAGTAGGTTGTTGGATTATGTTGCGGAACAGCGCGTAACGGAACAGCTGATTATCATCGCTGATGAAAACCATCAAGCGGCCAAAGATTCCATTTTACGTAAATTCCCCATGGCAAGGGTAGCTAAAATGAGCGAAGACGGCTCCTTGCACTTGGTGGATTTTCAGGCCATGCTATCCGAGAAGGAAACCAATTGGGTCTTTGTGGAAACCGATAAACCCAATCTGGTAGCTAGTGTGAGTTCCATACTAAATGCTTCTATTGGTCCCATAGTGGAAGATGGTACTGCGGATTTTAAAGTGAAAATGTTCACAACCAATTACAACAATGCTTTTGAGGCAGAGGACGTATCCCGTCCGCATTTATCCAACCTACAGTTTACGTTCCCGTCTTCCTATAGAGAAGAAGGGAGCGATAGTTTTACCAAACTTTACAATGCCAAGTTTGGGCATGATCCAGACCGTTTTGCGGTACGGGGATTTGACCTCACCTTTGATTTGCTGTTGAAATTGGCCCATAAGAACAACCTTTTTGAAACCTCAAAAATTGTTGGACAAACGGAATATAGTGGCAATCGTTTTGATTATCACAACCATTGGACTTCTGGTTTCTATAACAAAGCATCGTACTTAATGCAATACAAGGATTTACGAATTACACAAATAGCTACGGAATGACCTCTAAAGTAACCTATACCGGGGAGCTAAGAACCACCTCGCAACATGTACGATCCGGGAATTCTTTTATTACGGATGCCCCTATGGACAACAATGGGTTGGGACAAGCCTTCTCCCCAACGGATACAGTGGCTACGGGATTGGCCAGCTGCATGCTAACGGTTATGGGAATAAAGGCCCGGGATATGGAGGTAGACCTTAAGGGGGCAACTGCTGAGGTCACCAAACATATGGCTTCCGATCCGCGGAGGATCAGTAAGATTGAAATGCAAGTACACCTACCCGCGACGGTAGGGGAAAAGCATAGGGCCATTTTGGAACGAACGGCAAACAGCTGTCCCGTACACCATAGCCTGCACCCAGATATTGAAAAGGAAATTACCTTTAATTGGACACAAGAATAGGCATAGTCTGTAGTATCCTGTTTTTTTTAGGATGTCATTCCGGTTTTTCGCAAGAGCTGGAAGAGACCATTCCATGGGAATCCGGGAAGCGACTTGTTTGGTCCGATTTTAAAGGGCCTATTCCACCAGATGCGTCCGCCGCCGCTACTACGGCCAGTGGAATCAGTTATTCCTATTCCGCCAATTTATGGCATCATGAGGTGAATTTGGATTTTGAGGTCAAAACTTTTTTTTACCCCAATGAATCCTGGTATAAACCCTACCTATGTGATGATGTTGTGTTAAGCCACGAGCAGTTGCATTTTGATATTGCCGAGTTGTTTGCCCGTAAAATGCGGTTAAAATTGGAACGTACCTCCTTTACAAAAAACGTAAAACAGGAAATCAAAAAGATTTACCAAGAGACCTTAAAGGAACTATCGGATTTTCAGGAATTGTACGATTGGGAGACCAATTTTTCCAGAAATAGGGAAGGCCAAGCCAAATGGAACGCTAGAATAGCGGAGGCACTGAAAAGTACCTCATATTAATTATTGATCGTCTTATGGTAGATTTTCAAAAATCTTCTTTTTGCCAGCATACCATTTTTCCATGGCCCTGGCTTCTTGCATAAGCGTTTTCATTTCTTCCATGGCTATTAAATGAGCGGTATCTTGTTGTTGAAACATGGCCATGCCATGCTGTTTGCTCAAGGCAGCTATTTCCTCAAAAGTTGCTGCGGTAAACGTTTGGTCACAAGCCCCACCCAATTGCTTACACGTCATTGTTTTCATAAAATATTTTATGTATTACACATCACACCGTAAAAAAGAATCTTTAAGGGCGGCCACTTTATCTTCCCAGGTTACAATAAATTCTTGGGCTACATAGCCTTTAAAACCGGTATCCAAGATAGCTTTCATAATAGCGGGATAATACAATTCTTGGGTCTCATCAATTTCATGTCTCCCCGGTACCCCGGCCGTATGGTAATGCCCAAAGTAGGGGTGGTAGTTTTGGATGCTCCGTATAATATCACCCTCCTGTATCTGCATATGGTAAATGTCAAAGAGCAATTTAAAATTATCGCTGCCCAAATGTTTACAAAGCTCAATGCCCCATAAGGAGTTGTCACACATATAATCTGGGTGGTCCACTTGGTTAAAAAGTTCCATTTGGATGACTACCCCATGTTTTTCTGCCAATGGCAAGATTTTGGATAGCCCCTCCACACAATTTTGTAGTCCCACATAATCATTAATTCCGTCCCTGTTGCCACTAAAACAGATAAGATTGGTATACCCGGCCTCTGCGACTTGGGGAATGATCTCCATATAGTTCTTGATCAACTGCCCATGGTACTTAGGGTTGTTCCATCCTTCCGTTAAACTTATTTCTGCACCGTTGCACATAGAACAATGGATATCATACTTTTTTAGCAAGGGCCAATCCTTGGGTCCTATGAGGTCAATGGCCTTAATGCCCAAGTCGTTCAGTATCTTTAAAAAGTCTTCCAAAGGCAAATGGCCAAAACACCATTGGCATACACTATGGTTAATATTGTTCTTTAACTCAAAATCGTTTTTACTGTTGGTTGCTTGTGCCATTGCTCCTGTTGTTACCATTGCGGCCGCCCCTGCTGTGGAGGTTGCCAGAAAGTCTCTTCTTTTCATGGGTAATGTTTTATCCCCGGAAAGATAGTATTTTGGTGGTTCAAATGGAAATTAGACCGGACAAACAAAAGTTGTTGGAATTGGCCCACTATAAAATGCCCTTTGGTAAGTATAAGGACCGGTATTTGGTGGATCTTCCCATCGCCTACTTGGTATGGTTTGGGCAAAAAGGATTTCCTAGCGGAAAGTTAGGGGAATATCTGCGGACCACATTGGACATAAAATCCAACGGATTGGAGCCCCTAATACGAAAACTCCAAAAAGAATTTCCGCGATAAGCCCATAGGATTTTAGACAGATTGTGTACCTTTATGCCCCGTAACAACAGATACAATCATGTCACAAACCAAGTACATTTTTGTTACGGGAGGCGTAACATCTTCATTAGGTAAAGGTATTATCGCCGCATCCTTAGCTAAATTACTGCAAGCTAGGGGATATAGGACTACCATTCAAAAATTGGACCCCTATATCAATGTGGATCCCGGCACTTTGAACCCGTATGAACATGGCGAATGTTATGTTACAGAAGACGGCGCGGAAACGGACTTGGACCTTGGCCATTATGAACGTTTTTTAAATGTACATACCTCACAGGCCAATAATGTAACCACAGGTAGAATATACCAAAGTGTTATTGAAAAGGAACGCCGTGGTGAGTTTTTAGGGAAAACGGTACAAGTAGTACCGCATATTACCAATGAAATTAAGGAGCGTATCCAATGGTTGGGCAAAAGTGGGGATTATGATATTGTAATTACGGAAATAGGGGGTACCGTCGGTGATATTGAATCCCTTCCTTATATAGAAGCAGTACGGCAATTGCTTTGGGAACTGGGTGATAATAATGGGATCGTCATCCATCTGACCCTTGTGCCTTATTTGGCTGCTGCCGGGGAGTTAAAGACAAAACCAACGCAGCATTCCGTAAAGACCTTAATGGAAAGCGGGATAAAAGCGGATATTTTGGTTTGCCGCACAGAACATCATATTTCTGATGAAAAACGTGAGAAATTGGCGCTTTTCTGCAATGTAAAAAAAGAAGCCGTTATCCAATCCATTGATGCCTCTACCATATACGACGTGCCTATTTTAATGCAGCAAGAAGGTTTGGATAGGGTCGCGCTAAAAAAGCTTGCCCTTTCAGATATTATGGAACCAGATTTAAACCAGTGGCAACAATTCTTGGTTAGGCATAAGAACCCTAAGAGTGAAGTGACCATCGGTTTAATAGGCAAGTATGTAGAATTGCAAGACTCCTATAAATCCATTTTGGAATCATTTATCCATGCAGGTGCGGCCAATGAAGTTAAGGTGACCATAGATTCGATCCATTCAGAACATCTGTCCGCAGCTAACGTAACGGAGACCATGAGCGGTTTGGACGGGGTTTTGGTGGCCCCGGGCTTTGGGGAACGGGGAATAGAAGGCAAGATCTTGGCCGTACAATATGCCCGGGAAAATAACATTCCGTTTTTAGGAATCTGTTTGGGAATGCAAATGGCCGTTATTGAATATGCCAGAAATGTTTTGGGACTCGCGGATGCCAATTCTACCGAAATGGATAAAAATACTTCGGCTCCGGTCATCAATTTAATGGAAGCCCAAAAATCCGTTACCAATAAAGGGGGAACCATGCGATTAGGGGCATGGGACTGTGAACTCAAAGCAGGTAGTTTGGTCCAAGAAGCCTATAAGGGCGCAACAAGTATTGCGGAACGACATAGACACCGTTTTGAGTTTAACAACGCCTATAAAGAAAAATTGGAAAAAGCCGGAATGCTCGCTACCGGATTGAATACGGAGACCAACCTTGTAGAGATTGTGGAATTACCGTCGCATCCATGGTTTGTGGGGGTGCAGTACCACCCAGAATATAAAAGTACCGTTGCCAATCCGCATCCTTTGTTCGTGGGCTTTGTAAAGGCCGTTTTGGAGCAAAAACTACAACAATCTAATGCCACAATGGCATAAACTACACATTTGGACATATATTTGCGAGCTGTTGTACAGTTATAGCATACATAAATAACTTTCATGGAAGAAAAGAAACTGGATATCAATTCCATCATCGGTTTTGTACTGATTTTTGGCATATTGTTAGGTTGGATGTATTTACGGAAACCGACCCCGGAAGAGTTGGCCGCTGAAAAAGCCCAACAAGAGCAGCTTGAAGCGGAAAAAAAGAAGGAAGAAACCACTCCTTTAGAAGAAAACCAAAAGCCTGCCACGCCTACCATAAACTTGAACGATTCCACGGCAGTGGCCAATTATAAAAGTACCATTGGCGCATTTGGGTTTACCCAGCCATCAGAAGGCACCACGACCTTTGAAAATGAAGTCTTGTATTTAGAGGTCGCCAACAAAGGGGGGCAGATCCTTGAAGCAAAAATGAAGGAATTTGTAACCTATGATTCCATTCCCGTACATCTTGTTAAGGATGGCAATGCCAATTTTGGACTTTCATTTACCACCAATGACAACAGGGTCTTAAATACCCAAGAACTTTATTTTGAACCTAGTTTGACGACAAGCGGGGAAAACAAGGTACTTTCCATGAAAGCCAAGATTTCCAACAATCAGTTTTTGGAGTATCGGTATGAAATGAAACCCAAGGATTATTTGGTGGAATTTACCGTTAGGTCCCAAGGCCTGAGTGGGGTACTCAATGCTTCCAAACCTATCAATCTAGAATGGAACCTTAAAGGGATACGCCATAACAAAAGCGTGCAGTATGAGAACAGGTACACAGAAATGATGTACAACTATGAAGGCGGAAAGATTGATTACCTCTCAGCAGGTAGTGATGACGATGAGATAGAAGAGGATGTAAAGTGGGTTTCCTATAAACAACACTTTTTTACATCCATCTTGATTACGGACAAGAATTTTAAGACAGCGGATATACGATCCACGAACTTGGTAGAGGAAGAGAGTAAAGAAGTTGCCTTTACCAAAGAATTTGCCACGTCGATCCCACTGGAATTGGAAGGTGGTGAACTTTCGGAAAGTTTAAATTGGTACTACGGCCCTACGGACATCAAAGTGCTTAGCACCTACGAAGAATACGGATTGGAGGATACCATTTATTTCGGATGGGGAATCTTTGGGTGGATCAACCGCTATATTTTTAATCCTTTTTACAATTTCTTGAGTTCCTTTCTGCCTTTTGGTATCGCCATTATCGTGATGACCATTATCGTAAGGTTGGCACTGTCCCCGGTCACGTATAAGTCGTATTTGTCACAGGCTAAAATGAAGGTCCTAAAACCGGAGATTACGGAAATCAATGAGAAGCACAAGGACAATGCCATGAAGAAGCAGCAAGAGACCATGAAGCTTTATAATAAGGCAGGGGTAAGCCCTATGAGCGGTTGTGTGCCGGCCTTGATGCAGCTGCCTATTTTTTATGCACTGTTCATGTTCTTCCCTTCTTCTTTTGCCTTACGGCAAAAGTCCTTTCTATGGGCGGAAGACTTAAGTTCTTATGATACTATCTTTAATTTACCCTTTAGTATTCCGTTTTACGGGGATCATGTTAGTCTTTTCCCTATTTTGGCATCCATTGCCATATTCTTTTATATGATGATGACTACCGGGCAGAGTATGCAAATGCAGCAACAACCGGGCATGCCCAATATGAAGTTTATCATGTACCTATCCCCATTGATGATGTTGGTGTTCTTTAATAACTATGCCAGTGGGTTAAGTTTGTACTATTTTATCTCCAATCTGATTACCATTTTTATTATGTTGGCCATTAAGAACTATATTTTGGATGAAAATAAAATCCATGCCCAGATACAGGAGAATAAAAAGAAGCCAAAAAAGGAGAACAAATTCCAGCGAAAAATGCGTGAAATGATGGAACAGGCAGAGGAACAGAAGAAAGCGGGGAAACGCTAAACGGATAGAACAGTTTTAAAAATCCTAACCTCTTTTTGGTTGGGATTTTTTTTGCACGGGAAAAAGGACAATGGGGAACCTTTTAAAACAAAACTTCCCCGTGTTTGGCGGGGAAGTTTCTACCACTTAAGTGTGGTATAGTCTGGAAAGATTCGGGACTCCAAAGATGCAACCTAATTCCCCGGAAAAAAATTAATAGTTGTCAAGTACGGTTTTTTGTATGGTAAGAGGACCCCTTTTGATGTGTCATCGATGAACGGTAAAAATGACCGATAAAAGAAGCCCTCCAGGTATCGACGAACGGAGCTTTTTTTGGGAAACAAAAGTGACATTTAATAATTTTACACCTAAAAATGTAAGTAAATAATTACTAAAATGTAATGTACTTAGTTAACTACTCGGCCACTTGCATTTTTAGTTAGTAGTGTCCGGTATCATTTCACTCCAAATAATTTGGATAGCGAAACACTTTTTATGCTTTTATGCATAGGTCTCGGTCCTTAATTTTTTAACAGCCCTCTTTGTCTTGGTTTTTACATTTCGCAAGGAATGTTATATAAATGCCAAGCATCCTATTTTGTATTTTTGCAATTGAACTTATTTAGACTTTTTGGATTGAAGCGAAAATCAGCTATTTTTTGCCTTGTTGTCCCGAAAGCTTTCGGGATTGAGTTGCATAGCTGGGCTACGGAAAGAAAAAAAGGTAAAAACAGGGTTAAAAAGAGTAATTTTTTAGCCAATTGAAAAGTCTAAATGAGTTCATTGATTAACAGGTGATGAAAAAAGTAATTGTTGGACTTTCTGGAGGAGTGGATTCCAGTG
>CALGQU010000071.1 GCA_937959125.1 uncultured Croceitalea sp. | reverse complement strand
TATTGATTTCATCTTCTGGAATAACCTTTCCGGTAACAACAACTTTATTTACAATATCCTTACGCTCCAACTTCTCTGTCTCGTACAACTTGGTAGGTGTACTGTTTTGCTTAAGAAAATAGACTATGGCCGCCAAAATTCCAATGATGGCAATACCTAGTAGTCCATACTTTACATACTTATTCATGGTTCTTTATTTGATTGTTGTTATTTAATTTCTAATTTATTCTTCTCGTAACGCTTCTATTGGTCTTACTTTGATGGCCCTATTTGCCGGAATCAATCCTATGAGTACACTTAAACCCACCATTAAGAGGAATGATATGATAAACTGGGGTACGCTAACCATAGGTTTAACAAAAGGGAATTCATCCCCACTGCCCCAGAGCGAATCCGCAATGGCTAAAAACCCAACGGCAATGGCAAAACCTATAAGTCCGGCAAAGGCGGTTAAAACAATAGCCTCTACCACTATTTGACGTTTTACCACTTTGGGCGTAGCCCCTAGTGCCCTTCTTACCCCAATTTCCTTGGTACGCTCTTTCACCGTAATCAATAAAATATTGCTAATGGCGATAACACCTGCAAGAAGTGTAAAGATGCCCACGAAAAAGGAGAAGCCTTTAAGGACCGTAGTAAACGCGGTGATATTGTTAAAAATTTCGGACATATCAAAACTACCTATAGCCCTTTCATCCTTAGGGTGGATGTCATATTTCTTCTTAAGGATTTCCTTTATTTCTTTTTCTACGACAACCACTTTAGTGCCAGGTTCCACTGCAATGGCCATCCATCCCATACGGTCGCCAGAATTAAATGCTTTTTGAAAAGTGGTAAAGGGTATAAATACTGCATTCTCCCCATCAATATTAATATTGTTATTGGGTTTAAAAATACCAACTACGGAAAAGAAAACCCCATTGATACGTATGTCTTGACCTATGGCTTTCTCTCCTTTTTCAAATAATAACTTATAGGTTTCCTCCCCTATGACACAAACCTTTTTAGAATCGTCAATATCCGTTTGATTAAGAAAACGGCCTTCTACCAATCTCTTTTTGGTAATATTATCAATCTCTGGGTAATCTCCATATACAGCAGAACCGCTGGTCTGACCGTTCCTATAAACCGTAGTGGTCCCACGATAGTTGCCCAACTCTATTCTGGGCGCCAGTACTTCAATTTCAGGAATTTGTTTTTTGATCAGTTCGGCATCCTCAATCTTATACCGTATTCTACGTCCTCTTTCAAACCCTTTATAAGGTTCGGAAGTCGATTGTCCCCAAACAAAGAGGCTGTTGGATGCGGTCCCTGCGAATACCTTATTGAAACCATTGCTCATTCCGTTGGAAGAGCCCAATAAGAGCACCAAAATGATCATGGCAAAAATCACTCCCAACATGGTCAAAAACGTACGAAATAGGTTTTGTCCCAACGTATGAAAAATTTCGACCCATAAATCTTTATCAAATAACCACATATCTATTTATCGCTTAATGCTACAATTGGTTTTACATTGGCCGCCTTAATAGCTGGCAATAATCCCGCTAAAACCCCGGCAATTATCAAAATAATGGTCGCCGTAATCACCGTAGAGGATCGTACCGAAGGGCTACTAAACGCCGGCGTTTCTATAGTGGGGCCAATCAACGACAGAATAACCCAAGCAAATAGCAAGCCTACAAATCCTGACAAGGTGGTTATAAAGGTCGATTCCAACAATACCAGGTTCACAATTTGCTTTGGCCGTGCCCCTAATGCTTTACGTACACCAAATTCTTTGGTTCGTTCCTTTATGGTAAACACCATAATATTACCAATACCCACAATACCCGCTATCAAAATAAGAAATGCAACTACAATCCCTATTGCTTTTAAAACCGTAGTAAAACTGCTGATATCATCAAATGCTTCTGCATAATTCCAAACATTGATCCCAGACTGATCTTCTGGCGAAACTTTTTGTCTTCGTTTCATCAATATTTCTAGACGCTCCGAAAAATCGAGTGCCTTGGTCAAATCGTACGTTGGATTGTAAGTAAGGGCTATTTGGTTTATAATATTTGTATTCCCATATAATCTTTGGTAGGTAGAAAGAGGGGCATAAATTCTGCGTTCCGCATTGTCATCCCCTTCATCCGTAAAAATACCTATAACCCTAAAAGGCAATCCATTAAACTCCGCAAATTTTCCAACGGGATCTTCCTTTCCAAATAGGTCTTCGGCAACCTTTTTACCTATGACCGCGACTTTAGCTTTATTGGTAAAGTCGGTTTCATTAAAATAACGTCCGCTGATGACGATGGTCTTTTCTATAATCTGAAATTCTGGATGAACCCCTTGCACCGGATAGGCTCCAGTTTCACTTTTGTAGCGTGCCGTTGTGTTGGTATAATATCTGCCACTTATATATTCTATATCATCTGGAAAACTTTGTCTCACGTATTCCAGATCGTCATTATCCAGTTGAATCCTTCTTCCAGCCTCAAAACCTGCATATGCTTTTGAAGTAACCCCGGGTCTTATGAAAATAGTATTGGTGGCATCATCATTAAATTGACCTACAAAACCATTCTCCATGCCGTTTACCGAGGCAAGCAACATGACCAATATAAAGATGGCCCACCCCACGGAAAAACCGGTCAAGAACGTACGTAGTTTGTTCTTTCTAATGGTATTGAATATTTCTTGCCAAATGTCCCTATCAAACATACTGCGCTGCCCTTACTTGTTCTATTTTTTTGTCCTCTACGATAACACCGTCCTTTAAATGCACGATTCTTTTGCACATATGTGCGATGTCTTCTTCGTGTGTTACCACCAGTATGGTGTTCCCCGCATCGTTAATTTTTTGGATCAAATCCATAACCTCATAAGACGTGGTACTATCCAAGGCTCCTGTGGGCTCATCTGCCAATAACACCTTTGGTTCCGCAGCCATGGCCCGTGCTATGGCCACACGTTGTTTTTGTCCGCCCGAAAGTTCGCTGGGCAAATGTGTGGCCCAATCCTTTAGTCCTACTTGTTCTAAATACTTTAATGCCTTTTCTTGCCGCACCTTTCGGTTTACCTTTTGGTAATATAATGGCAAAGCCACATTCTCCAATGCGGATTTATAATTGATAAGGTTAAAAGATTGGAAAATAAAGCCTAAAAACTTGTTCCTATACTGCGCTGCCTTAGTTTCATTAAGATCCTTGATAGGCACATTATCCAGATTGTATTCCCCGGAATCGGCACCATCCAACATTCCCAATATATTCAACAAGGTAGATTTACCAGACCCAGAGGAACCCATTATGGCCACAAGCTCTCCTTCTTCTGCAGTAAAATTGATTCCTTTTAAAACGTGAAGGGAATTGCTTCCCATTTTATAGGATTTATGAAGGTCTTTTATTTCTATCATGATTGGTTTGTTAGCTATCTGAACACGATTCCCCAATAGGACTTACAAGTTGCAGATTTGTTACACGTTTTATTTAAAAGTTTTGTTAAATGATTACTGATCAGCATCTTCAGATCCCACACCGTTCCAGACTTTGATTTTATCGTCTGCCGTTATCCCAGATTTAACCTCCACATTGATGCCGTCACTGACCCCGAGTTCAATATCTTTTCGTTCAAATTCCTGTTCCCCTTTTTCAATTTCCACAAAGGGTTTTTTAGTATCCTCATCAAATTGTATCAAAGCCTCCTTGACCGCTAAAACGCTGTCCGCCCTTGCCAAAATGATAGACGCATTGGCACTTAAGCCAGCACGGATAAAAGTGGTATCCTGCTTTTTGAGCGTTCCTTTGATTTCAAATTGTATAGCCCCATTCTCCTCTACCCCTTTTGGGGCTATGTAATCCAAAACCGCATTAAAAACCTTATTCTCAATGGCACCTACCGTAATTTCCAAGGGCAGGTCTTCTTTAATTTTTCCTACTTCGGACTCATCTACTTTACCTTCAAAAATCATCTTTTCAACATCGGCAATAGCGGCAATGGTAGTACCCTCGTTAAAATTGTTGCTTTCGATGACCTGGTTTCCTTTTTCAACAGGAACATCCAAGACCATTCCGCTTACTGTGGAACGTATCAAAGTATTCGCGGCGTTTCCGTAGCCCCTAGTCGTACCAGTTTTTACAATATCGAAGCGCTGTCTTGCCGCTTGATATCCCTGTTTTGCTTGATCAAAAGTTACTTGGGCCCTCTCCAAATCCGCTTGTGAAACCACGCCCTTATCAAACAATTCTTTTTGCCTATCGTAATTTCGTTTTTGATCATCCAAGGTGATTTTGGCATCATTGATTCCATTTTTGGCATCGTTCAAGGCATTCAAGTTGGCGACTACCTTAATTTTAGCAAGCAAATCCCCAGATTTCACGTAATCACCACCTTCTACATATACTTCTTCTATTACCCCTGAAATATTGGGTTTAATCAGCACCTCTTCCAATGGGAGGATACTACCCGTTGCCACGGTCTTTTTAATGATTGTCTGCTTTGAAGCCTGTTCCGTTTCATATACTACAGGGTCTTCCGCATTTTTTTGGTATAGGTAATACATTGCCCCTCCAAAACCGACGACGATGAGCAATAGAATAATTAAGGTTACTGATTTTTTCATTGTTGATTGATTTAATTTTTGGAATCTTACTTCCTTGATCTTCCAAAGGAAAACCTATATTGACTTTAGCTATCTCTATTCTGTACGCAACGCATCTATTGGCCTCACTTTAATAGCGCTCTGGGCCGGTATAAAACCTGCCAAAAGCCCGGATACAATAAGTATGGTCAAAGCAACGGTTACGACCCCAATACTCACACTAGGGTTTAAAAACATATCTACGGGACCTACGCTATCCAGGAGCGCATTAATGCCATAAATAAATAAGGAGCCCACAATAATCCCTGTCATCCCAGAAATAATGGTCAGGAAAATGGATTCCATTAAAATTTGTTTTTTTATCGACCATGGATTCTCTCCCAAAGCCCTTCTTATCCCTATTTCCTTGGTGCGCTCCTTTACGACGATCAGCATAATATTGCTAATGCCTATAACACCGGATATGAGTACCAAGGTCCCAACGATAATGGCAATCCAGCGCATGGCACTAAAAAGTGTTTCCACCCTATTATACTGTTTATAAAGGTCAAAGAATCCTATGGCCCTTTCATCATCTGGATGTACTTTTCTACTTTGCTTTACCGTGGCCAAAATCTTGTCGGACAATTGCGTAATGGAACTGCCATCCTTTGCGGTAATGGCCATCCATCCTACATTGTCGGCCCTATTGAACGCTTGTGAAAAAGTGGTAAACGGCACATAAATCTGTCGTTCGCTATTCTCGCCATCACCATTATTGGACTTTTCCTTATAGGTCCCGACCACCATAAAATTTACCCCTTGAATTTTAAGATAGCTCCCCAAGACATCTTCACCTTTCTTAAAAAGATCTTTTCGAATACCGTCTCCTATAACAACTACTTTGCGCTTTTCCTTAATATCATTTTCGTTTAAAAACGCCCTAGGTTGGTATACATGGAATTTTGAAAAATTATCTCTGGATAATCTCCAAAAACCCGATATGAACCACTTTCCGTTCCATAAAAAACATTATCGATACCTGTGGTGCGCTGCAAACCGTTTCTTGGTGATACGATACGCAATTGCGGAACATTATCTTGTATAAGTTGGACATCGCTCAATTTAAATTCAAAACTCCGTCCTTCAGGAAGGCCTTCATAGGCCATAGTGGTATTTCTTGTCCACATAAACATGGTATTGGTAGCCACACCACTAAAGTCTTGTTTAATTCCGTTTTCCAAGCCTTTTCCCGCAGCCAACAGAATAATAAGGATCAGAATTCCCCAAAAAACGCCAAAGGCCGTCAGCAGTGTCCTGAACCAATTTTTGGTCAGTACTTCCAATATTTCTTTCCAACGGTCCTTATTAAACATCTTGTTCTTTACTAATTTCTTTTATTCGTCCTTTAGGGCTTCAATAGTTTGTACCCTAACGGCTCGCCAGGCGGGAAAAAATCCGGCTATGGTCCCTGCAATGATCAATACGATCACAGTGGTAAACGCCACCTGAAAATTCACCGAAGGATTGACCACATAATCAATTTCCACATTGGGGCCAACAACCTCCAATAGGGCCATACTCAATATCAATCCGGTAAATCCGGAGATTGCCGTCACAAAGACGGCTTCATGTAAGATCATCCCGATAATTTCCCAAGGTCTTGCCCCTAAGGCCTTACGAATCCCTATCTCCCGTGTACGTTCCTTTACTACGATCATCATAATGTTACTTACCCCAACTACCCCTGCTATAATGGTGCAAAGACCTACAAACCAAAAGAAAAACTTAATATTCCCAATGAGGGAGTAGTACCGTTTGGCTTCTTCTATTGGGTTCCAAACATGGATGGCACGCTCGTCTTTGGGCGAAATTCCGTGGGCTTCGTATAAATACCCTTTGATATCTTTTACAAATTTTTCTGAGGCCGCAACGGTCTGGTTAATACTGGATTGTTCCGGCAGCATAAAATTGAAGTTATTCACTTTATCTCCTCCATTAAAGGTCAATTGTGCGGTTGTAAGCGGGATAAAAATGCGTTGTTCCTCACCGTCATCGTCCCCATATTCCCCATATACCCCAACGATTTTAAACCCGGCCCCGGATATGGTCAAATACTCACCAAGGGGGGAATCCAAATCAGAAAACACCTCTTTCTTAATCTTATTGCTTATTACCGCAACCTTGGCATTCTCCCTGATGTCCGTTTCATTGATGTACCTCCCTTCGGATAAATATTCGTTTTCTATAGGTTGTAGGTCCGGTGTGGTCGCTGCCAGATTATAACTCAATAAGTCGTTGTTGTATACAATTTTAGCTTCCCTAGGAAAGTACAATACAGAGGCTTTGTCATAGGAAACATCCAATTGCTGGGTAATGGCATCAAAATTCTTGTTGCGTAACTGGATTCTCCTCCCTGGATTAAGGCCTTTATATTCCATAGTGGTCCTGCGGGGCCAT
>CALGQU010000070.1 GCA_937959125.1 uncultured Croceitalea sp. | reverse complement strand
CCCTAAAAGGAGAATTATGAAGATAGATTTTTTCAGAAAGCCAGTAAAAATCAAGAGCTTCAAGAATTCTTCATCAACCTATCGTTTAAATCTTAGATTCTTATTCATCTTCAGGAGAGTTTCTGACTGTCTTTGTAGAATGATTTACCTATTCTAAAAATCATATAGGCTATAAACCAACCAACGGACTGCCAAAACCAATCATATCCCAAGTCACCTCTGATATTAAAATCAGGATGGAGCAATTGATAAGGCGTTCTTTTTATTAAGGGTATCAAACTTGGAATTAGAAAAACTCCAATTGCAATACTGATAAGAATAAGTACTATCCCAAGTGTTCTATCCAGTATTTTTCGGCTTTTGGACACTTCATTAAAAGTATCCATTTTCAATCATTAAAAAAACTTCTTCGGTGTCTTTCCCTCCTTGTATGTATAACAGCGGGTAATCAACCAAAAGAAGCGAACGTTGTTTTATTTAGCTCCAGCATCCTAAGAACGTTACAATTCAGCTCCTTTTAACGATGGTTCGGCTTTTTGCCTTACCCTATGTGCGGGAAGCGGCCCATATTTGCCCATAGATATTTTGTTTATTTTGAGGTTAACCTAAAAACAATACTATGACACCGACCGAAGTTTTTTCCTTTGCCAATAGGATCGCAATGCCCATGTGGCTTTTAATGATTTTCTTGCCCAAGTGGAAGGTCACCCGTTTTTTAATCGATTACAGGATCATTCCAGTACTGCTGGCATTGGTCTATGCCGTTTATATCTTTATTTCAATTCAAACCGGTGGCGGAATGGACTTTGGAAGTTTAGCTTCCGTTATGGAACTTTTTACTGCAGAAAATGCAGTGCTGGCCGGCTGGGTACACTATCTGGCCTTTGACCTTTTGGTGGGCATGTGGATGCTGGACCAAAACAAGACCTTAAAAATCCACCCCGTACTTATGGCGCCTTGCTTGGTAGGAACCTTTATGTTGGGACCCATCGGATTTTTAGCTTTCACCATCATCAAAACCATCAAACACAATCAAAAATGAAAACGTTCAGTAGCCTTTTGCACACCGTAAAACAATCCAGTCCCATCTTGTATTGGGTGGTCGTCCTCCATTTTATTTTTGCCCTTGCCTGTCTTATAGGGTTAACCTTGGATGAACGCACCCTTATGGGCGTCAATGTTTGGATAAAACCTTTAAAATTTTCCATCTCCGGGGGCATTTATATTTTAACCTTAGGGTTTTTGACCACGCTCTATCCTTTTTCAAATAGGAAGAAGAACATCATCACCATTACCGTAGCCATTACGTTGTTGTTGGAGATTCTTATTATCCTTTTTCAAGCGGCCAGGGGCGTACAATCGCACTACAATATATCATCCGCTTTTGACGGACTTCTTTTTGCGTCCATGGGAATTTTAATTGGCATCAATGTGGGTATTATGGTATTCTTTATCTTCGAGACGGCACGCTTAAAGATGAACACGGAAAAGTCCGTCCAATGGGCCATCTTCTTGGGGTGGGTGATTGTAGTAATAGGGAGTTGGATAGGTGGCCAAATGATTGGCCAAATGGCACATAATGTGGGTGTTGCCGATGGCGGTCCGGGCCTCCCGCTGGTCAATTGGAGTACCGTTGCCGGCGATTTAAGGATTGCCCACTTTTTTGGATTGCATGCCTTACAGCTTATTCCTTTATTTGCGGTATGGGTGTCCAAAAAATGGAAAGACAACACCAAAACGCAACTTATTGCGGTCACCCTTTTTGGGTTGCTTTATGCGTCTTGGATCGGGTGGACCTTTTATCAAGCGAAAATGGGCATGGCGTTAATCGAATTATAAGGAACAATAGATGTTTTCAAACAAGGAAAAGCGGATTAGGTATTTAGGGTTTGATGATTTTTGGTTCGCCTTAATAGGTATCTTGGTCCTTAGCTTTATTACGGATTACCTTTTTAATAAATCCTTTGTTCGTTTTCCTTTTGGGGAAGCCGTTCTCCATTGGAGCATCTCCTTGTTTTTTACCATCTGCAATTGGTTCATAATACGAAAGGTGATTATTCTCTTAAGAATAAAATTCACGGGCCTAAATGATGTAGGCAAACGATTGGTACTCCTCTTTATCACCATTGTAGGTACGGTATTGTTGGTGGATTTTATAGGAAACATCTTGCTATCCTTTATTTTTGGAAAGAACTATAACGCCCAAAGTTCTTCCCTTATTCTTTTGCCCATCATTATCATAAGCACCATGACCATGGCCATTTATGAAGCTATCTATTACTATGTACGGCTTAAAAAATCCATCATTGAAAGGGAACAAGTCAAACAAGCCATGGTACAAGCAGAACTGGATACCTTAAAGAACCAGGCACAACCGCATTTTTTATTCAACACACTAAATACCCTTAGGGATATCATTGATCAGAACCCAAAGGAAGATGCCAAGGAGTTTGTGGACAAATTGGCCAATGTATATCGTTTTATATTGGAATCCGGCAATGCCAACCTTATTTCGTTGCGGGAGGAAATAAAATTTGCACAATCCTACATCCACATCCAATTGGAACGGTTTGGAAAAAACCTGCAGGTAAACTGGGACCTTCCCCAAAACGCTATGGACCGGATGATCGTACCCATGAGCTTGCAGTTGTTATTGGAAAATGCCATAAAACACAACACCATTTCCAAAGCAAAGCCACTGGTGATAACCGTCCATTTACAAAATGACCATTTAGTAGTTTACAATAAATTACAACCAAAATCGACCCAAATACCATCTACAAAAGTAGGGCTGAAAAATATTGAAAAACGTTATGACCTCATCGCTGGAAAATCGATTACCATAGAAAAAAGCGATACCGAGTTCCAAGTCCAACTTCCGCTGTTAATAGTAGCCGACCAAAAGTAGCCCTATGGACATCCTTATCATCGAAGACGAAATCCGCGCCGCAAACCAATTACAGAACATGCTAAAAACATGTGGTTTTGAGTACCGTCTCCTTCAACACATTGATACCGTTGAGGACAGTATAAGCTGGTTCCAAACCAACAAAACACCCGATTTGGTGTTTATGGATATCCAATTGGCAGACGGTTTAAGTTTTGAGATTTTCCAAAAAATAGAGGTGGAAGCCCCCATCATTTTTACCACGGCATTTGATCAATATGCCATTCAGGCTTTTAAGGTGAACAGTGTAGATTACTTATTAAAGCCCATACAAAAAGAGGAGCTGGAGGGCGCTTTACAGAAATTTACCAAAACCAAGGATTCCGGTATTATACCACCTACGGTCTTAAAGCAATTGCTTGGCAGTTTGCAAGCCCCTAAAAAACGACAGGGACTTTTAGTAAAGGAAGGCGCTGGATTTGTGCAAGTACCCCTAAGTGACTTTCTATATTTCTATTCACAGGAAAGCGTCACTTTTGGTATTACGGATAGCAAACGCTATATCGTTGATGAAGCTATCGACCAGCTTTTTAGTACCCTAGAAGCTACGGAATTTTATAAAATCAACCGCGGGCAAGTGGTTTCTAAAAAAGCGATTCTTAGGATAGATCCTTATTTTAACCACAGGGTCAAACTGACCCTCAGCAATCCTAGAGATCAAGAGTTTATGGTCAGTAGACCTAAAACAAGTGATTTTAAAAGCTGGTTGAACAGTTAAACAAATCCCTTAAGCCTCCGGTTGACATTCTGCGTATCGACCAAAATTTTAAGCACTGGCTTGCCCCAAGTTTTAAAAAAGGGTTCTCCTTTTGATTTAGTATCTTTCTAAGCATTAATCCGTCACCCAATGAAAGTACTACAATTCGCCCTTCTCCTCTGTTTAAGTTTTCATCTTGCCCAAGCGCAAAAAATAGTGCCCTCTGTTAACCAGGGCCGCTTGGAAGCCAGCATTTTTGAACTCGCCAAATTTGGGTTACAAGAAAATGGGGAAACGGAACGTGTTGCCTTTAGCGATGCTGATATTGCCGCTCAAAAATGGGTAGTAAAAACCCTTGGTTCCTTGGGCCTAAAAGTCCATATTGATTTTGCCGGTAATATCATTGGCATACGGCAAGGTAAGGACGCTACCAAAAAAACCATAGCCTTTGGTTCCCATATAGACCGTGTTCCCAATGGGGGCAATTACGACGGTTGTGTAGGGTCCATGGCGGCCATTGAGGTTTTACGGGTATTGAAAGAAAACAAGATACTAACGGACCATCCCTTGGAAATTATCATTTTTTCCAACGAAGAAGGTGGCGTTATGGGAAGTAGGGCCATTTCTGGGCATTTAAGCAAGGCGGCTTTTTCCGTAAAGAACAGTACGGGCTATACCATGGGCGAAGGCATTATGCGACTGGGTGGTGATACTACCCGTATTGCGGAAACCGTTAGAAAAAAAGATGCCATGGCCGCTTTTTTGGAACTGCATATTGAACAGGGCGGTATCTTGGAAAAGAAAAAGCTTGACATTGGCATTGTAGAAGGTATTGTGGGCCTTAAATGGTGGGACGTTACTTTTGAGGGTTTTGCCAACCATGCAGGCACCACGCCCATGAACGCACGACAAGATGCCCTATTGGCCGCCGCAAAATTCGTTATCGCCGTTAACGAAGTGGCCACAGCTAGGGACGGTGCCCAAGTGGCTACCGTAGGAAAGATAAAAGCGGAACCGGGCGCTCCCAATGTTATTCCCGGAAAGGTGGTCACCAGTCTTGAAATTCGGGATCTATCGGCAGACGTTATCCAAAGTGTTTTTGAGGCCATTCAGGCCAAAGCGGCCGAAATTTCAGAAACCTCTGGGGTGACCATTAGCTTTACTCCCTTGGATACTACGGCGGAACCGGCATTGACCGCCATCCCCATTCAGCAAGAGATTGAAAAAGCGACCAAAATGCTTGGTCTCAGTTATCACTATATGCCCAGTGGGGCGGGACATGATGCCCAAGATATGGCGACCATAGTTCCCACGGGAATGCTCTTTGTTCCCAGCAAGGGTGGCATTAGTCACTCCCCCAAAGAATTTACTTCAGCTAAAGACATGGCCAATGGTGCCAACGTGTTATTACAAACCATTTTATCGCTCGACAAAAAATTGGACTAAACCAACAGACCATGAAAAACCTCAAGATTATTGTCACCATCCTTCTTATCGTCCCGCTATTTTCCATAGGGCAAAGACGAAAGAAAACCAATACTACCCCAAGTATTGTCTTAAACGACAGCCTGTATTCCGGGTTAAAATGGCGGAATATCGGACCGTTTCGAGGAGGCCGAAGTGTAGCTTCTACAGGGGTTATTGGGCAACCCATGACCTATTACATGGGTTCTGTAGGTGGTGGTATCTATAAAACCGTTGATGATGGTATTACATGGAAAAATGTTTCCGACGGACAATTAGGAACCGGTACCGTGGGTGCTATTGCCGTATCTGAAAGCAACCCCAATATTGTTGTGGCCGGGATGGGCGAACATGCTGCAAGGGGTGTAATGACCTCTATGGGTGATGGCGTTTACAAATCTACCGATGCAGGAAAAACATGGAAACCTATGGGACTGGATGAAACCCGTCATATTTCGGATGTCATCATCCATCCTACCAATCCCGATATCCTATTTATTGCGGCGCAGGGGGCACAATACGGCCCATCGGAACAACGGGGTATTTACCGGAGTACGAACGGGGGGCAAAGCTGGGAGCGTGTCTTGTTTGTGGACACGACCACTGGTGCCTCCTCCCTATCCATGGATATGAAAAACCCATTGATCCTCTATGCGGCGATGTGGCAACACCGCCGCTACCCTTGGATCATTGAATCTGGTGGACCATCGTCTGGAATTTATAAATCCGTTGACGGCGGTACTACTTGGAAGCGTCTTGAAGAAGGCCTCCCCAAAGAAATGGGTAAAGCGGGTATCTCCGTTTCCCGAGCCAATCCAGAATTGGTCTTTGCCGTTATTGAAGCGGAAGATGATAAAGGTGGCGTTTACCGCAGTGACGATGCCGGAAAAAAATGGAAACAGGTCAATAAAGACCGTATCAATATTACCCGCTCTTGGTACTATATGGAGATTTTTGCGGACCCCCAAGATGAAAATGTGGTGTATGTACTGAACGCCCCGGTGACCAAATCCATAGATGGCGGAAAGTCGTTCACCCCACTGCCAACGCCCCATGGGGACAACCATCATTTGTGGATCAATCCCCATGACAATTCTAAAATGATCAATTCCAATGATGGGGGTGCCAACGTCTCCAATACGGGAGGAAAAAGTTGGAGCAGCCAGCAAAACCAGGCTACTTCCCAATTCTACCGGGTCATTACGGACAATTTGGTTCCCTATAACGTCTATGGCGGGCAACAGGACAATTCTGCCATTGCCATTGCCAGCAGGACCAACGATGCTGGTATCGACTGGAAAGATTGGTATTCCGTGGCAGGTTGCGAAAGCGCCTATTTGGCCTTTGACCCAGACAATCCGGAGGTGGTTTACGGCGGTTGCTACCAAGGGATCATTGAAAAATGGGTAAAAGCCTCAAGGGAAGGAAAACCGATCAAGGAATATCCAGAACTTGGTTTGGGCAAGGTGCCCAAAGACTTTAAATACCGCTACAATTGGAATGCCCCGATCATTAGTTCCCCGCATGATCGGAATACCATTTACCATGCAGGAAATGTGGTTTTTAAAACAACGGATGGCGGGCAACGTTGGGAGATCATCAGCCCAGACCTCACCCGTAACGAAAAGGACAAACAGGGTCCCGGTGGTGGGCCGTTCACCAATGAGGCGGCGGGAGGTGAAAATTACAATACCTTAATGTACCTAACGGAATCCCCACATGAAAAAGGGGTGCTCTACGCCGGTAGTGACGATGGGTTACTTCACATTACCAAAGACGGCGGTGCCAATTGGGATAATATTACCCCACCCAATATTGGGAATGGGATTATCAATAGCATTGAAGTATCCCCGCATGATCCCGCAACCGCCTATATCGCAGTGATGCGCTATAAATCCATGGATTTAAAACCTTATGTTTTTAAAACTACGGATTATGGGCAAACCTGGATCAAACGTACCAACGGTATTACGGACAAGCATACCTTTGTACGCGTTGTCCGGGAAGATAAAAAACAAAAAGGCTTGCTATATGCTGGAACGGAAACGGGTTTATATGTTTCTTTGGATGATGGGCAACACTGGCAAAAGTTCCAATTGAATTTGCCCCTTGTCCCTATTAACGATCTGACCATTCAAGATAATGATTTGGTGGTGGCCACAGCAGGCCGATCTTTTTGGATTTTGGATGATGTGGGAGCTATTCAGAATAGCCTGAAACCTTCAGAAGAATTACAGATTGTACAACCAAAACCAAGCTATCGAATTTTTGGGGGAAGCACGGACAGACCAGTTCCCGGACTGGGTCAAAATCCAAAATCTGGTGTTACTGCCGATTACTACCTTCCCAAAAAATTGGACTCCACGGAGTTAAAACTTGAAGTACTCCAAAACGGTGAGGTCATCCGCACCTATACCAATCAGAAACCCAAGGATTTCAAATCGTGGCCGGGTGGCCCAGCACAACCCGCAGTGCTTCCCTCCAAAAAAGGCTACAATCGTTTTACCTGGAACTTTAGGACGGAGTCCCTACCTAGTGTAAAAAAGGTTTTTGTTTTTGGGAATTCCGCAGGACATCGGGTGGGTCCCGGAACCTATACCTTACGGATGACCTTGGAAAACGAGGTCGTGGAAACCACCGCTACGGTTTTAGCCAATCCTTCCATACAAGCATCCGCAACCGATTATGCGGAACAACAATCGGTTTTACAAACCATTGATGCCACGGTAAAGGATATCCATAAGGCGGTCAACCAAATGCGCTCCGCTAAAGCACAATTGGCAAACTATCAAGAATTATTACAGGACAATAAGGCTGCGGAAGAGCTGCTGGAAACCGGAAAAGCCCTTACCAAGCGCATCACCGTTTGGGAGGAAAACCTTATCCAACCCAAGCAGAAAACATTTCAGGACGTCATTAACTTCAATAATCAATTGAATGCGGATTTATTGCACCTTAAAGGTTTTGTGGATGTGGCTGAACCTAAAGTAACCCAAGGGGCCAAAGAAAGACTTAACGACTTACTGGCAGACTGGAATACTTATACAACTGAAAAAAATACCATCATCGGCAAAGAAATGGATACGTACAACAGCATGTTCAAAGCATTGGATTTGCCGGCATTATTGTTAAGTGGAAATAAGGATTGATTGAACGCTTGAATCCATGGTTTTTACAAATTTTGCGATATTGTTGAAGAATACGTCCAATACGTCCGTTCGTTTTCGTCTATATAAAAAATAGAAACGTATGAGAACTTTAGTATTTGTATTTGTTTTAGTATTGCATGGTGCCCTGTTACACGGGCAAAACACCTTACAACTAAAAGGAGGTCAAAACTCCCCCAAGGAATCCATTGCTGTGGTTTCTTGGATGGAAGGACATTGGAAAGGAACTGTCTTTGGTGGGGAGATTGAGGAAATATGGAGTCCCATTGCCGGAAAATCCATGATGTTCGTTTTTAGGTTATTGGTGGACGATAAGGTCAATTTTTATGAACTGGGACACATACGGGAAGTAAACGGCAAACTGATCTTTGAGTTGAAACACTTTAACCAAGAACTGCATGCTTGGGAAGAAAAGGAGGAGGTCCAGCAATTTAAACACATAAAGACTGAAGAAAACCGAGTCTATTTTGATGGCTTCACCTTTGAGAAAGTGGGTTCCCATGAAATCAATATTTATGGCTTGATCAACAATGATGACGGAAGCAGTTCCGAAACGGTTTTCAATTACAAAAGGCAATAAAACATGAAACAGTGTATGGAATGCGGCACGGAAATCAAGGGAAGGGCAGATAAAAAATTCTGCTCTGACCACTGCCGCAATGCCTATAACAACAACCTCAACAAGGATAGTAAGAACCTAGTCCGCAACATTAACAACCGTCTAAGAAAAAACTATCGCATTCTGGATAGTTTTGAGCTAAAAGAGGGAAAAACCCGCACCACAAAGACGCGATTACTGGATAAGGGTTTCGATTTTGAGTATTTGACCAACCTCTATACCACCAAAAAAGGAAGCACCTATTACTTTGTCTATGACCTAGGCTATCTTCCTTTGGACAATGATTTTTATATGATCGTTAAAAGGGAATAATTAGTTTTTTAAGCCCTAAAATTATTAGAGATAGCAATACCACCATTCTAATAGGTAACTTGGAACAACAGCTAACACTTAGGTATCCATCATCGGGATTTAAAACACGCCTATAGATAACGGTCATTTTAAATGATAAATGACTCTAAAGAAAAAATACCTGATTTGACTCTTTTAAGGAGTTCTCCCCCTTTGGGGGAGTTAGAGGGGGCCTGTTTACCAGTTCTGTCCACTTAATTTTAGTGCGGCTACCACAATATCCTTCCGGCTGATCTGCCCCACTAGGATTCCGTCTTTCATAACGGGCAACCTTCTTCTGTTGTGACGATCAAAAACCCCGGCGGCATCAAAAATGCTCATATCGTGTGGTATGGTCTCCACATTCTTGGTCATAAAGCGTTCGACGCTCTTGTCCAAAATAGGTTGGTTAAAATACCGGCTCTCCGAAATCTGCTTCATACAATCCGCCTCAGAGATAATACCTACCAAAAAACCATTGGTATCCATAACAGGCCCTCCGGATATCTTGTATTTGGCAAAAGCTTCCATCACCTCCAAAATCGATTGTTCCGGTGAAAAAGTCACCAATTTTCTGGTCATATAATCCGTCACCAAAATAGGTGCATCATAACTTTTTTTTGAATCGGTCTTGGCCCTTGCCCCTTGAAAACTTTTGATTCCCATAGTATTTTAATTGAAAGGTTGACTACCTAAGATAGTGATTTTTAACGAATTATTTAATTTTTTGCCACAAAAGATGCGAAAACCTCATATTTTTATACATTTACCAGCCAACTTTCAATGCTATGAACTTCTCCAGAACACTATGTTTGCTCTTGGCAGCATATGCCGCTTACTACAGCATTAGCTCACTAATGCCAAGCTATAGCCCAGACTTAAAAAAAGGTACGGACATATTTGCCGTGGATAGAGCGTTAAAGCATGTGAAGAATTTATCCTTGGAACCTCATGCCGTAGGCTTTCCTGGACATCAAAAGGCCGCATCTTATATTATTGGAGAGTTAAAATCCATGGGGTTGGAAACCATCATCCAAGAAGGGTATACGGCCGGGGACTGGGGAAACCTTAGCAAAGCCACCAATATCATCGCCAAAATAGAAGGTTCCGGATCGGGTAAGGCTTTGATGCTCTTATCGCATTATGACAGCAATCCGCATTCGTCGTTTGGGGCCAGTGATGCAGGCAGTGGTGTGGCGACCGTTTTGGAAGGTGTCCGGGCTTTTTTAGCTACGGGGACTACACCAAAAAACGATATTGTTATTTTAATCACCGATGCGGAAGAACTAGGCCTTAACGGTGCCGATTTGTTCGTCAAAGAACACCCTTGGTCCAAAAATATTGGTCTCGTCCTCAATTTTGAGGCAAGAGGTAGTGGCGGACCAAGCTATATGCTAATTGAAACCAATAGGGGTAATGCTACCTTGATCGATGAATTTGCGAAAGCCAACCCTAAATTCCCTGTTGCCAATTCCTTGGCTTACAGCATCTATAAACTATTGCCCAACGATACGGATTTAACGGTCTTTAGGGAAGATGGGGATATCGAAGGGTTCAACTTCGCTTTTATTGATGATCACTATGATTACCATACGGCTTTGGACACCTATGAACGACTGGACAAAAAAACCCTGGCACACCAAGGCAGCTATCTTATGCCGCTTTTATACCATTTTGCGGACACCGACCTTACCAACCTCAAAAGCTTAAACGATAAAATTTACTTTAACCTTCCCTTCTTTAATTTGATATCCTATCCTTTTGAGTGGATTTGGCCACTTTTTGGTTTGGCCTTGCTCGCTTTTATCGTTCTGGTGGTACTAGGCTTTAAAAAAGGGGAACTCCAGACAAAAGAAGTCCTTACCGGTTTCCTACCCATGCTGATCGCACTTTTGATCAACGGCCTCATAGGTTATATTAGCTGGTCTGCATTAAAATGGTGGTATCCTTGGTACCAAGATATGCTCCACGGCTTTACGTATAATGGCCATACCTATATTTTTGCTTTCGCCTTTTTTGCATTAGCGGTCTGTTTCTTTGTGTATAACCGCTATAAGAAAATTAGTACGCCCAATCTTTTGGTAGCTCCCTTGATATTGTGGTTTGGTATTTGTGCCGGTGTATCCTATTATTTAGAAGGGGCAAGTTTCTTTATAGTTCCTGTATTTGGTTTGTTGGTTACTTTTTTAGTAACACTCAAACAGGAAAAACCCAGCCCTTTTCTAGTACTGTTTCTGGCATTGCCCGCACTTTTTATATACACCCCTTTTATTACGATGTTTCCTGTAGGTCTTGGTCTAAAAATGTTGGTAGCATCAACGGTGGTTACCACACTCTTGTATTTCTTGTTGATTCCCTTGTTTGGCCTTTCCAAACATAAAATGCGGTTTGCCATCATTTCCGTTTTCCTATATCTGGTCTTCAGTATTGGTGCACATATCAATTCCACGTACTCCCCGGAAAACCCTAAACCCAGCAGTTTACTCTATGTTTATGATGCCGATACCAATACCGCAAAATGGGCGAGTTATGATAAGGTCCTTATTGGATGGAACGCCCAATACTTGGAAAATGCTGGGGAAGGGTCTCCCGAACCTGAGGAAAATACCTCAAAAACGATAAGCAGCAAATACAATACCGGATTTACCCATACCGCTAAAGCCCCCAATAAATCCCTGGCCATTCCTGATATTTCTGTCATGCAGGATTCCGTGGTTGGCAATACACGCCTTATCTCTTTATGTGTTTCCCCAAAAAGACCCGTAAATAGATTAGAGGTTTTTACCAATGACGTACTATTGGATAAAGCTGTGGTTAATGGAATCACTTTATCGGAATACTATTTGGAACACCGGCGGTCCGGCAAATTGATTACCCATTATATAAGTAATAATGAGTATACGGAAATAGCATTGGAGCTTCCAAAAGATGAAGTTTTAGAACTTACTTTTTATGAAGCTGCCAATGATCTATTGACCAATAGCTTGTTTTCCGTTCCTAAACGACCAAAACAAAGTATTCCCATGCCTTTTGTGCTGAACGATGCTACCTTAATTACAAAAACAGTACGCTTTGACTAAAACCATAGGCGTGTTAGGATGCGGCTGGTTGGGTACACCCGTTGCAAAATCGTTTTTAGGGGAAGGATATAGGGTAAAGGGCTCTACCACAAGCCCTACAAAATTGGCTTCCTTAGCTGCTATAGGTATTGATCCCTATGTGATAACCTTGGAAGAAGATGCCGTGGTCGGCAATATTACCGGGTTCCTTGAGGATGTTACCGTACTCATCATTAACATTCCGCCCCAATTACGTAAAACACCCCATAGTAATTTTGTGAAGCGCATAGCTACCTTAAACTCGGTTTTAATTGAAAGTGAGGTAAAATACGTTGTTTTCATCAGTAGCACATCCGTTTATGGGAATGTTGAAGGTACCATTACGGAAGAGACCGTACCGCAACCGACAACCAATGCCGGGAAACAGCTTTTGGAAGCAGAGCAATTGCTTATAAAAACCGGCAGCTATACGACTACTGTTATCCGGTTTGGGGGACTTATTGGGCCAGAGCGGCATCCTATCACCTTTTTATCTGGCAAAAAAGGACTAAAGAATGGAGAGGAACTGATCAACCTTATTCACTTAAACGATTGTATCTTTATGATCACCACTATTGTTAAGGAAGGGTTATGGACGGAATGCTATAATGGAGTACATCCCTCCCACCCAACAAAATGGGCGTATTACACCAAGGAAGCACAAAAAAGAGGACTGCCTCCCCCCCAGTATGACAAAAAAACTCCCAAAGTTTATAAAAAAAGAATAATTAGTAAGATTTTTCTTACTAAAAAAGAATATTCGCTTACCCCAATATAGTTGCCACTCACAACAAAAAACCCCTGTTTCACAACAATTCTCTGTTTTTAATGTTAATTGACGTATTGATTATTAAGTAGTTACGACTTAAAGACCTAATTTTATACTAAGTTAAAAAATTAGAGTTATGGAAAATTCGGGATTAAAAACGAGAATCTTGATCGAGATAGAAAGAATTATTGCCAGAAGTAGTGCAAAACAAAAAATGACCAAAAAAATGCAAGAGTTTCATATGGCCATTATAAAAAAGCATTATAATGCTACAGATGTAAAAATAGATTATCATCGTCATAGGGTACTTATGAACGTTGTGGTCAATGACCAAGGGTATCAACCGGAGACGGTAAACCTAAGTTTGGAGTTACTCCCTATGAACCTCTTTTTTATAAGTTTGAACGCATTTTTAAAATCATGTCTGGACACGGATGCCAAGAGCATTGCCTTTTATGCAAAACTCATTAAGGATTTGACCACTTCAAACGAACGTCAACTATCCTATTAAAAAAGATTTGGATACTAAGGCGCCCTACCGGGGCGTCTTTTTTTTGCTTATACTTTTATTTAACAAGGAGAAAAGGTTTATTTTTTTAGTTTTGCCCCACACTATTAAAATGACCATGAAAAAATTAGTACTCCTAACCCTATTTATTACTGGGTCTTTCTTAACTGCACAGAACGCCACCGATTTACAATCGCACTACGAAGCTTTTTACAAAGAGATGCGCTTACAGGGCGATGTGAACGGTGTGATCAATGCGCTCACCCATTTAAACGTATTGGCCCCCTCAAAAGAAAGAAAGGATACCCTTGCTTATGTGTATATGAACAACGGGCAACACTTGCAAGCCTTAAATACCATTGGCATTGAAAACGATGCCAAAAGTTCTGATCTTGCGGTACAGGTGAAGGCCATTTCATTGAAAAACTTAAACCAGCCCAAAAGGGCTATAGAACAATTTGAAATTATGTTCAAAAGGAGTCCAAATGCATATTTGGCCTATGAACTTGCCGATCTTAAAATCCTGACGGGGGATGCCGCAGGCGCCGGGACCAATATTGAATATGGTTTGGCCAACGTAAAAGACGAAATGAAACATGCCTTTTACGAGCGTCAGCAACCATATGAAGTTTCGCTTAAGGCGGCCTTCCATCATTTAAAAGGCTTATTGGTATTTAACAACGATAAATCAAAATTTGATGAAGCCATTGCCTTTATTGATCAAGCTTTGGAAATAGATCCCAGTTTTAATCTTGCCAGCCTTAGCAAACAAGCTTTGGAAGCCAAAAAGAATGAAGCCACGGCAACAAAAGAATAAAATCACGCATTTGACTGTAAAAAGAGGCATTGATGCCTCTTTTTTGGTTTTATAATCGAAACCAAATTAATTTAAGCTATATGAGATCCAATACCATTCCCGCCCAATTACGAACACTTATCGATGGGGAGGAAACCGACTTTATCGCAAAGAGCAAACGCAACCACCCTAGAAAACAGGCATGGTCCACCATCGGTTTCTCTATATTTTGGAACGCTTTTGTCAGCATCTTTATCGTTGCATTTTTTGGTCCATTGTTTACGGGCAAGGATGTCAATTTTTCAGTAAACGGAAAACCAACCACGGCTAATTTGGAAAATTGGGAAGAACTTTTTTTTCCAGGCATCTTTATTGGTGTGTTCCTGTTGGTCGGTATTACTGTTTTTATTTGGGGAATTCTGCAACTCATCCAAAAAGGGGGCTATTTTGTGGGAACACCTACTAGATTGATCAAATACCGCAAAGGAAAACTGACGATAAAGGACTGGGAGCAATTTTCTGGAAATATTACATTAAAAACCCGGGGCGATTCTGGAAATCTGGAATTGGAGCTACGCACCGGAAAAATGCGTAAAAAGAACAAAGGGGCGAGAAAATTCGAGCCAGATACCATCTACATGTCCGGTATTAGGAACGTTTTTGATATTGAGAAAAAATGTCGGATTAGGATAAAGGAGCACGATCCAAATCCTAAAATAGCTACATAACAAATCCGTTCTTTACTTTTATTCCTCTTAAAAGAACGACTAAAGACTTGTTTAGCTTTCCTCCAAAATTGATTTTAAATCCAGCTTGTTGTTTTCTATAACGTTAAATTGTCTTCGCATGGCATTGTAGGCCAACAACATTTCTTTTATAGGCCCATAAACATCCGTACGATCCGCAACACTTGCCTGTATCTTTAACAGGAAGGTCTTAAAAACCCGTTGCCTACTTTTTATTTGAGAAGTATCGAACATAGCGGGATAAGGACCTACCGCCAATGCTTTTTCCTTTTCTACCATATCTGCTACGGCTAAGGCCAAGTCTTCGTTATTGGCCGCTTTAAAAAGTACCTGAAAACTACCATGCAATTCCTGGAATTCCTTCCAATCCGCAAGAATCCGTTGTACATTTTCATTGACCGGAACAACTTTTGGCATGTTTTGAAACGTAAGGGAACCCGATTCATCGACTACTTCAGCAAGCCCGCCCTCTTTTTTCTTACAGCCTAAAACCATCAGAAAAACAAGTAGAAGAATCCATTTTTTACCCATAAAACGAAAGTACAAATTTTAGGATAAGCTATCTTTACCCCTGTCTGAATTAACTTGATTTTAAATGCAAAAATCCATTTTGATTATTGGGGCCTGTGGCCAAATAGGAACAGAACTCACTATGGCCTTACGCGAAAAGTATGGCAACCAATCCGTCATAGCTAGTGATATACGGGAAGGTAGTGACTTATTAATGCAATCCGGTCCTTTTGAACTTATGGATGCTACCGACTACGGTGCCATTGAGGATGTAGTGATGCACTATGAAATTGAGGACGTTTATCTTATGGCGGCCATGTTAAGCGCTACGGGGGAAAAGTTTCCCATGCGGGCATGGAACCTTAATATGAACTCCCTTTTTAATGTGCTCAACTTAGCCAAGGATAAGAAAGTCGATAAGATTTTCTGGCCCTCCAGTATTGCTGTTTTTGGACCCAATACCCCAAGGGAAGCAACCCCACAGCAAACCCTCATGGACCCCACTACCGTTTATGGTATTAGCAAACAGTCCGGGGAACGTTGGTGTGCATATTACCATGCCAAATATGGGGTTGATGTTAGAAGCGTTCGATATCCAGGGTTGATCAGTTGGAAAACCCTCCCCGGTGGGGGCACCACGGATTATGCCGTGGAAATTTATCATAGTGCTTTGGAAGAAAAACGGTATACCTGTTTTCTCCAAAAAGGCACAAAATTGCCCATGATGTTTATGGATGATGCCATTAGGGCTACCATAGCCATTATGAATGCGGATCCTAAGGACATCAAAGTGCGGTCTTCTTATAATCTAAGTGCCATGAGTTTTGGACCAGAAGAAATTGCGGATAGTATTGCTACACATATTCCGGATTTTAAAATCACCTATCAACCGGATTTTAGGCAACAAATAGCAGATTCTTGGCCATCCTCCATTGACGATTCCGAGGCCAAAGCGGATTGGGGTTGGGCACCGGAATTTGATTTGGCTACCACCACCAAGGAAATGCTGGGAAATTTGGTAAAATCTTAAAGATGTAGCAAGGCGGTCAACTATGTATTCTTAATATCGGACTTGCCACCCGTTTTCTGCAATAACTTAATCTGTTGGATTTCTATGGCCTTATCAATAGGTTTTAACATGTCGTACATGTTTAAGGCCACAACGCTGGCCCCATGCATAGCCTCTACCTCCACTCCGGTTTTATAAAAAGTTTTTACCGTAACCTTAATTAGGATACGCAACCCTTGAATCTCATAATCGATACTGGCAAACTCAATAGGCAGCGGATGGCAATCCGGAAGGAGTTCCGGGGTTTTCTTTAAACCAAGAAATCCAGCAGCTTTGCTCATGGCAAAGACATCACCTTTGGGAACGGTATTATTTTTAATCGCATTGATGGTGTCTTTGGAACCTACTTGGACCATAGCTTGTGCTATCGCTGTTCTATGCGTGTTTTTCTTTTGGGTAATATCGACCATTGCTTAGGTATTTACTTTCCATTGGTAAGAATCATCACCAAACAATTCTTTACCAAAAACGGGGACTTCTTTTTTAATTTCCTCGACTATATGGTGTAGGGCATCAAAAACTTCTCTTCGGTGTGGGGAAGAAACAAAAACGAACAAGCAGATTTCCCCAACCGCAACTTTACCCAAACTATGGTAAATGTGCATACATGTCAGATCAAAATTTTTAAAAGTCGTTTCCCTGATCTCATGGAATTTTTGGTTGGCCATGGCCTCGTAAGCGGAATACTCTATTGCACTTACCGTTTTACCTTCTATTTCATCCGCACGCACCTGTCCCAAAAAAATATCATGCGCACCAATAGTGGTTTTACTTTGATGTTTGGTAATAGAATCGGCAATAAAGGACGGGGATATGGGCCCTTCAACAAACACATTTTTGATAGTCGATGCCATAACTACGTTTTGATGCTAAGGTAATGAAGAATTGGGTAAGGTATTACAGTAATAATCGATAGTTTCTCCCTAATGCTTATCAGAATTAGTTGAGGCTCCATCACCTACAAAAGGCCCGTCCAACGGAACATAATGTTCTGGATAAACCGGTCTTCCTTTATCCAGCATAAGTTGGTTGTAAAGTACAATGGCAGCATAGCCGTGCTTATTGGCATCACTTACAGCTATACCGTTGGCCATCTTGTCGTTCACCTGGCGGTCATATT
>CALGQU010000069.1 GCA_937959125.1 uncultured Croceitalea sp. | reverse complement strand
CCGGACAGAAATACTGAAACCGGGAGCAAGAACAGTCGTGTCCTTGTTTGTAACGGCAAGGACATCCGCGTTAATCACGATACGATCGCGGATAATATTGTTGATCTCAATGAGATCCATGGACAGTGCAGCGCCAATGGCATTCTTTCCCTGAGTAACGGAATACAGGTATACAATATCCCCTGTGCCCCCAACGAGCGGGTTAGGGCTCGATTGGGCGGGGGACACACCTGCCGTTACCACAGCAAGAGCCATGACCATAAGAAAGAAGATGTTTTTAACCATATTTTTACCTCTCTTTATTATTATTATTGCCCGGGTTCATGATACCCAGAACATTTTCACCAAACACAACCATACCAATATTTGATGTAAATATGCATTCAGACGGACTGACCTTTTTAGGTTCCCATTCACGATATACAACAAACATTCCTACTTCTTGTTTTCTCCCTATAATAAATATATTCCCATTGGATAAACGGATGATATTTGAAATACTCTTACCACGATTATAGAAATATTCATGAACAGCAAAAATCGCGTACTGGTATATATCTACACCTTCCGGGCATATCAGTCTCCGGTCATAAAAATCCAGAGCTGCATCTATCAGGGGTAAAACCATGTAATCTTCATAATCCGCAACCTTATCAAGAGCTCTGCGGAAACCGTCTACATCACCTTCCACAAAACCGGGGGTTGATATACTGATCTCCACGGATGGTACAAAAAATTCACCGGCGTGGTTTACAGTATATGGTCCTGCAGATACATCATGATCCTTGGGCCACGGAGCTACATCCCAAAACCCGGGCCCAAAACGGTATGCCCCAGGTACCGCGGGTATCTTCACAGGGGACATGGCCTTGATGACCTTGAGGTAAGAGCGCGGCTGCGACGCTACACGCAAATAATCCTTGACAACCAAGCCGGAAGAGTGCAGCGGCGTAAAATCTGGCATGGCTTTTTTACATTTTAATAACATAAGACGGAGGCATATCCACCATATCCGGATGAGTCCTCCTCAAAACCTCATACGCGGAGTCATCCATATCCGAATTACCAGATGCCAAGACACTTAGTACCGCAGAATGGACCTGTGAAATAAATTCACCAGAATTTATAGAATCCACTTCGAACACCCTGTCAAATTTTACAGCCTTTGCATACCCAGACTTTGTTTTTCGATAGATGGGGTTGGCTGCCGGGTCCTTTGATTCCGGGGTATCTACGCACCACAACTCCACGTTAAGGCCTGCGTTCTTCACGACTCTCCTAACACCGTAAAACTCCTCCGGGGATTTCAAATTGCATATAATACACAAACGCTCCGGTTGGCGGCATGCCTTAATGGCAAAGGCTTTTGCGTAGCAATCCAACCCAAAAACTTTTTTAACCGCCTCTTCTATACAACTCATTTTGGACAACGCTTTGGCTCTGTCTTGGTCTATAGTCGGCACATCGGTAAAATTACTACCGACAATCTGGGAGACATGCATGTGCTGGTATTTTTCCCTATAAGCGTCAATGACCGCGCCGCCGTTGTTCACAACAATGGACACAAAATCGGGCAAAGATGCACATATATCTTCCACGCTGTATATTGCAACAATGTTATCTGCCATTAAGACACTCCCTGCTACTCTCGGTAAAAACACCCCTTATATATAATACCATATTTTCCCTTTACTTAACTCTATAAATGATGCCGGATTTCTTATCTATAAGTGCCGCATTCACGTTCACGTCCATGATACTGGCCGGATTTTTCATATCTTCCAGTACTTCCTGTATACTTCTACCTTTCCGAAAAACCCCTTTGAGTATAGAGGTAGCGGGGTTATAGTCCTCAACGATAACAAATTCATCTGCTATCCCGGCATTATAGCCCGACACCATTATCCGTATGACGTCATGCTTTTTTACTTTGTTTTCTTCAAGCCAATTAGACAGAAACACCCAGTTAGACTCTCTAAAACCTTCTTGTATTTTCTTCACGAGAACTTTTAAATTATCTTTTACCCTTATAACGGACTTTACGAACATGCCTCGTTCCACTATGGCTTTTATAACGTTCTCGGTATAGTGTGTATAATTCCTAAACCTCTTGTCAGCGTCTTTTTCCTGATTCTGCGTTATCTTATAAAAGCTTCCTGATATTATAGCCATGACATTTTTGGAGTCTGGGGTTGTCGGGCCTTTCCACTGGACAGAAACATCTACTGTCTTCCTACCTTTCCCTTTTTGCAACTCGGCGCATGAATATTGACCGTAGTACTCATACAGTTGACTGTCATTAAAACTCAATCTTAAACGCAAAACGCCCGAAGACCTCAAGACTCCTGTTTTATCGGAATATGTTTCACCAACGTCCAAGACGACATTTGCCGTTGTCACGACATAATCTCTGTAGCTGAGTGGTTGGGCGTATTTACACACCCCCCAATCCGTAAGGGGGTTACGGATTGGGGGTAAGGGGGTTGGTGCATATGCGGAAGTTTTACGGGGTGTGGTATTCATGTTTATGTATATTCACCATTAATAGTATAGTATCGGGTACAAAAAAATTGGCCCCGGATATTTTAATCCGGGGCCTTAGTGTACAGAGACAGTGGGTTGGTGGAGGTGTCAAATGTTTTAGTATCAAAAATTAATCATGATGCTACACGAGGTTTGTACCAATCCATAGCATCTACTTGTATTCCCAGAACACTTCTCATATAGTCGAGTGTATCCACAATCTTTGTTGTATCTGCT
>CALGQU010000068.1 GCA_937959125.1 uncultured Croceitalea sp. | reverse complement strand
CCCTATTGGTCATTGTGTTTACGTTTAACACTATTTCGGAGGAAACGGAAACGGGAACTTGGCGTTTGGTGGCCATACAAACCCAGTCAAAACTGGCCTTTGTACTAACAAAATTATCCGTACGGCTACTTTTGTTATTGCTTGTCTTGGTCCTCCTCTTTTTTAGTGCAATACTGGTTATGGGTATACCTTTCAATGCCAATGTATTACTATTGTTTGTAATGGCATTCCTGTATGTTATCTTTTGGTTTACACTCGCCTTTTTTGTGATTTGTTTTAAAAAATCCTCAGGATTCAATGCGGTGATGCTTCTTGCTATTTGGTTGGTCCTGCTCATTTTGTTGCCTGCTGGAATAAATGCGTACATAACTTCAAAATATCCGGTGCCAGAGGCTTTGAATACCGCAATAGCCCAAAGGGACGGTTACCATACGAAATGGGATACGGCAAAATTGCCTACCATTCAAAAATTCTATGACCATTATCCAGAATTCAAAAAATATGGGTATCCTACCGAAGGGTTTAATTGGCTCTGGTATTACGCCATGCAACAAATGGGTGATGATGATTCTAAAGATGAACGCGCGGCTTTGAGCATCAAAATTAAACAACGTGAACAAAGCAGCAGGAAAATGGCTGCATGGATACCTAATATGCATATGCAATTGACTTTTAATCGACTGGCGGGAACAAGCTTAAGCCAACATATCGATTTTTTAGAGGCAACGGAGGCTTTCCATGAAAGACTACGTCTGTATTTTTACCCAAAAGTTTTTGAAGATCAACAAGCGCAATCCATTGACTGGAGCCAATTTGAACCGGAATACCATACCATGGACAATACTTCAGATCCTTTAAAATCAATAGGACCTTTGTTGCTGGTTACCATTTTTACGCTATTGATCGCTGTACCAAAGGCGCGAAAGTTATAAGTTCAGTACCAAAATACAAGTTGCCTATCTTTATAAGGCAACTATTTAAGCTATTCTAAATGACCCGCACATTTTGTATTCTATTTCTTTGGTTGCCCGTATGGGTACTGCCACAAAACCAGTTCCAAAAGGCTTTTGTTAAGGAAATTAGGCCTTTACAAAGCAATATTAAGATAGCGTTTACCGATACCCAAAACAACCACACTTTTTTGCCCATAAGCATTATAAAAGGAAAAAAAGAAGGGCCGGTTTTTACCGTAGTGGCAGGTGTGCACGGGTTTGAATATCCACCCATAGTGGCGACCCAAGAATTGATAAGTGAAATAGACATGGATGATTTGGCAGGAACCCTGATTATAATTCCAATTGCCAATATAGGGTCGTTCTATACCCGTACCCCATTTATAAACCCGCAGGACAAAGTGAACCTTAACAATGCTTTTCCAGGAAAAGCCGATGGTTCCGTAACGCAAAAAATAGCCCATTTCGTCGCCACCAACATCATTCCCTTGAGCGACGTTTTTTTGGATATTCATGGGGGTGATGCCTCAGAGGATTTACTTCCATTTGTATGTTACTACGACAACGAAAACTATCCAGAACAGACAAGGAAGGCCAAAGTACTTTCAGAAATCAGTGGTTTCCAATATATCGTTTCCTATCCCTTTACACTTAAGGACAGGGATCCTGCAAAATACGTATTCAAACAAGCATGCAAAGATGGTAAGGTGGCGCTAAGCATAGAATGCGGCAAATTGGGCAACGTACAAAAAGAAGCCGTCATTTCAATTAAAAATGGGGTATATCATATGCTTAGCCATATGAAAATGTATCCCGATACTATAAAAACGCCCAACCAAACATTGATTCAGCTTAATAATCAAAAATATATTGATGCCGACAAAAGAGGTATTTTTTACAGTACGTATAAAGCGGGTGATTCTGTTAAAAAAGGCGATAGGGTTGGGTATATCACCGATGAATTTGGAACAAAGATTTCCGAGTTCCAAGCGCCAGTTTCCGGAATCATCTTGTACAAAACTTCAACGCCACCAGTAAATGTGGATGATACGCTAATGTGCATTAGCACTTACGAGTAGGTTTCAAGGCCAAGAATCCTCCATTCCTAAATGCCTAAGTAAGGACAAACAATTCTAACGTGTTCTTCACTTTGGGAAGACAGACGTATTAAAATACACCCTTATATCTATGGTGTTAAACAAAAGTCGATTCCTTATACGTAACGCCATGACTTTCCTTAGCAACCCAATTTAAGTAAAGTACTACCGCTGGGTGTTCTTTAAACGCCATTGCGGAATACGTGGAAACCCATAAAATCCATTAATAGCTACCTCCTTACCACAACTCCTTATGGTAGCAATAATGACTTACCTACAATAGTCTAATATCCAATGCTTTATAAAAAAAATAAAACCTTTTCATCTATTATCCATTGTTTGACAACAGCTTATCGATGAAATACAACATAAATCAAAATTTTAACAAACATTAGCATATGTTTGAAATTTCCTACAAAAATTAAAAGATATTCTTAATGTCAATTCATTCAAAAAGAAATATACGATTTAATTTTCCCATTGTATTACTGTTGGCCATAAGCAGTTTTACCTATGGACAAAATTGTTCGGTAAATGCGGGAATTAACCAAACTATTTGTGTTAATGACAATTCCTTTACGCTATCCGGATCTGCCGCAGGGTCCATTAAAAGCGGGCCTAATGATAACGGACCTGCTTGGTCCCAAGTTTCTGGTCCGGCTGTAATCATAGATGATCCTTTGGATTTGAATACTTCCATAACGGGTTTTATAGGTGGCAACACCTATACCTTTAGATTAAGTGCGGAATGTACGGATAACAGCATTCAATTTCAAGATGTACAAATTGTAGTTGAAGCCATTACCATAGCCAACGCTGGTAATGATATAGCATCGTGTCCAGATAATACCGGTGCGGTAAGCCTTAATGGTAATACTCCCGCAAACCCAGGGGAAATAGGAACCTGGGTTATTGTGGGGAATAACAATGCGGGAGTTACCATAAATTCTCCAAATTCACCCACATCCACGTTAAATTTAGCTACTGGAAATGCTGGTACAACTACATTACAATGGACCATTTTAGGGGCAGAGTATGCACCGGGGAGATCTTGTGAATCTTCGGATACGGTAACCGTAACTAATTCTGGTGGGGCTTCTCCTGTTAATGCCGGTGGCGATCAAACTTTGGACAACTGTTATACCGTTTTTCAGTCTACAAGCTTAAACGCCAGTTTTGGGGGTAATAATATTAATGGACAACAAGGGGCATGGTCCTTGGTCAGTGGTCCCAGTGTTCCTGTATTTTCTAATCCAAATAGCAGTAACTCTGGACTTTCTGCACTTATTGAGGGAACTTATGTGCTACAATGGGCAGTAAACGGTCCTTGCGTAACAGGACAGGATACCGTGACGATAACAGTGGGAGAAGCTACCCAAGATATTTCAACAGCTTCGGTTCAAGATAACAGTATCCGGTTTTGCGATCCAACCATAAACTCCACAACGCTCATAGGTTCACAACCCCAATTTTCCGGGGAAGTAGTTTCATGGACACAATCCCCTTCGCAAAGCGCAAATATTTTAAACCCTAGCAGCAGTACTACCCAGATTAGTGGGCTTGTCTCTCCAAGCACTTACACTTTTACCTATACCATTACCAATGCAACTACAGGATGTAGTAGTTCTGAAGATGTTACCATTCGTTATTCTGTGAATCCCATTACCATTACCGCCAATGGAGGGGAGGATATTGATGGTATCTGCGGTCAAACTGAAATTGAGATTCCGTTTACCAGCACCGGAAATGGACAGAATACCTACGCCATTGTCAGCGGGCCTAGTGGTTCGGCCCTTGTGAATCCTACAAATTATACAAATACCGGGAGTTCACCATTGACTCTTGATTTTGATTTGGAAGGCAGCTATTCCATTGTTTTTAGAAAAGCTGTTAGTGGTTCTGTACAAACAGGGTGTAACGTAGCAACTAATGCCATCAATGTAAATGTTGCCTTAACCCCTACGGGTGCCAATGGAGGCACAGGACAAATTTTAGCTTGTAATGTCACTTCCACATCCGTGACAGGAAATGCCGTAAGCGTTGGGCGCTCTTTGTGGTCCCAATTAAGTGGCCCCAACACGGCCGCTATAGCAACACCATTTGAGAGGACAACCGACATCACAGGATTGATTCCTGGAGAATACATTTTTCAATATGCTATTTCAGGAGGTAACACCTGCTCTCCATCTGAAGAATCGACGGTTTCCGTTGTGGTTTCCTCCAATACACCCATACCTATAGATGCAGGGCCTGATCAAACTTCAGTTTGTTTTTCAGCTCCTGTTCAACTTGCAGCCCAAGCTCCTCCTGTAGCCAACTTAGTAGGCACATGGAGCGTAAGCAGTGCTCCTTTGGGGGCTTCCGTCGTATTTGGGGATGTGAACGATCCCAACACCTTGGTTTCTGGGTTGGATCTGGCTAACGAAACGTATATTTTGGAATGGACCATTGCCAATCCTAATGACAATACCTGTCCTCCTCCATCATCAGACGTAGTGACTATAACCACCGGTGTAACACAAGGACCTACTTTGGCAAATGCAGGGACGGATCAATGTTTGCCTGCAGTTTCCGGTAGTACCACTATAGCTTTAATGGGGAATGCACCGGCACCGGACGAAACCGGACAATGGACGGTAGTACCCAATATAGGTCTTGTTTTTGCCGATCCTACTTCATTTAATACTACGGCGGATATTACAGCCAACGGAAATTACGTCCTAACATGGACCATTTCAAAAGTGGGTTGCCAATCAACTTTTGATAGTGTTGAGATTACGGCAGATGATAGTGCCACGGCAGATGCCGGTGTTGATCAGTCTGTATGTTCTGCAACCGTAAATATGGCCGCTACCAGTTCTACCGGTTTAGGATTATGGACACAGGTTTCGGGGCCAGGTGGGTTCACTATCGATGATGATACTAGTCCTACCGCCCAATTCACTTTTAATTTTTCAGGACAATACATCTTTGAATGGACCGTAAACAGCGGAACTTGCTCCGAAGCCTCCGATCAAGTTACTTTAAATGTAGGGATTCCGCCAACTACGGCAACCGCCGGAACCGACCAAACCATTTGTAACGCCACAAATACAATATTGTCCGGAAATGCTTTTAACAGTGACATAGAAAACGGATTTTGGAGCTTATTGTCCGGAGCGCCCAATACACCAACAATTGCTGATGTAAACGACCCTAATACCAATGTGACCAATCTGGTTTCAGGAACCTATACTTTTAGATGGACAATAGCTGGGGATTCTAACTGTCCCACAACTTTTGATGATGTTACCGTTGATGTATTCGTACCCGCCAATGCGGGCAGTAATCTCCAATTATGCGAAGTTTCCAACTTTTTATTGGAAGCTACTTTTGGTTCAACAGGAACCTGGACGCAGGTAAGCACCACCGGACCCAATGCTACGATTACACAAAACCCCACAAACAGCAGTGTTGCCGAGGTAAGTATTACCCCGGGAAATACCTATGTTTTTGAATTTACAACTGATTATGCGTCCTGCCCGGTAACCTCAGACCAAGTAACCGTTACTTCAAGTGCGGCACCTTCTATAAATCCCGATGCCGGCACTGATCAAACTTTATGCACCGTAGATTTGGGGACACCATTCCAAACCAACTTGTCCGGAAATAGCCCTCCGGTCGATGTATCCAATGCCGAATGGCGCTTTGCCCAAGTTCCTACTGGAAGTTTGGCAAGCATAGTTACCCCTAACAGTCCTACGTCAACGTTGACCGGGCTTTCCGTACCTGGGGTATATATTTTGGAATGGAACTTTGAATCCGGTAATTGCTCGGAAACCGCTGATATTGTGCGTATTGAAGTTTTTGAAGCTCCTTCTACAGCCGTTGCTGGATCTGATCAACCCAATGCTTGTCAAACGGATGCGCAAATGAACGCCACCCCACCTACTGTAGGGGTAGGTACATGGACATTTTCCGTTGATCCTTCTGGAGGCAATGCGGTTATCGATAGCCCTAATTCCCCAAATACGACACTATCCAATATTACAAGCTTGGGTACCTACGAGCTCACATGGACAGTATCCAACGGCAGTGCCGTATTTCCCAGCCCACCATCTGCTTGTGATCCCTCTGTAGCTACTGTTGAAATTACATTTACCGATGTTCCCCCTTCACTACCAGATGCCGGGCCCGATCAAGAATTTTGCGATGCCACGGATACAAATTTGGAAGCTGTTGCCTTAACAACAGGTACCGGAACATGGAGTCAAACTGCAGGTCCCGGTGTAACGGTAATCGGAAATCCTGCCAATATCGTTACCGTAAACGACCCTGCCACTTCAGTGACAAGTTTAGAACCCGGGTTGTATGAGTTTACATGGACGGCCACTAATGGAGGCTGTTCTTTTACCGATACTATGGAGGTTGGGATTTTTGCCCTGCCCATTGATGTAGATGCAGGATCAGATCAAACCGTATTTCAGTTTGATACCATAAATCTAGCTGCAGTACCAAATACTATAGGAACCGGAAGTTGGTCTCAAATTTCCGGCCCTACCACGGCAAGTTTTGTAGACCCCTCAGATCCCAATACCGCTATTTTTGGCACTGATATTGGCACCTATGAATTTCAATGGGCTGTCTCCAATGGCAGCTGTTCAGATGACCAAGATTCTATGGTGTTAACGGTTTTGGGTAATATCGCGGACCTTGAACTAGATAAAACCGTAAGTCCCACAAACGTAAATCCTGGGGATACCGTGACCTTCACTATTGACGTTTTTAATAATAACTTAAATAGTAACAATGATGCTTCTGGTGTGAGCGTTGAAGATGTAATTCCCAGTGGCTATCTTTTAGTACCAGGAACCGTTAGTAATGGAGGGATTTATAACGCTGGAAACCTTACTATCACTTGGAGCAATCTTTTCATTCCCCAAGGAGATACCGTGAGTCTAACTTTTGACGCTACTGTAAATGCAACAGGAACTTATCAAAATACTGCAGAAATTATTACAAGCAATCAGATTGACCCAGACTCCGGGGTTAATAACGGGGTTCTTTCAGAAGATGATATAGCTAACGCAGAAATTACACTTTTAACAGCAGACCTTAGTTTGGTAAAAAGCGTCTCCCCTACTTCTGCAAGTGTAGGGGAATCGGTGACCTTTAGCTTGGAGGTTTCCAATGCGGGGCCCAACAATGCCACAGGGGTACAGATAACCGATGTGGTCCCCAATGGATATACCATTACCACCATCAACAATGGGGGGATACGGGTCGGCGACCAGATCACATGGTCCGGGCTTAACGTAAACACCACGACACCCAGCTCCGTCACCTTTCAGGCCACACTCAACGCTCCAACGGGAACAACGAACGAATATGTGAATACGGCACAGATTACCGCTAGTGACGTCACC
>CALGQU010000067.1 GCA_937959125.1 uncultured Croceitalea sp. | reverse complement strand
GAGAATTACCGTTTAACTTCTATTAATCATGTGTACATCCTCTATCTTCATGATACGCTTTCCGTCCTGCTTCCCAAGATTCTAAGAAAATATTTGCTACTTTTCCCCAAAATCTCCAAGCCACTCCTCCGTTTATAGATTGCTTTTCATGTATGCTTAATTCTGTCATAATATCGGTTTAATGATCACTTGTAAAAGATTCATATAGATAGCCGCCCATATAACCTAATATTGCCGCATCTGCAACTAAAAGTAAAGCGAGAGGTAAGAATCCTCCACCATGTTTTACCGTTTCACAATCTTTGAGCTCAATAACCTTTAATTCACCTAAATTTTCCATTTTTAAAATTTTTAATTAAACATTTATTTTATCATAACCAAAACCAGAAATTCATTAGCGCGCTGTTTTGATTACATTATAAAGATGCAAAGGGGCACCCTCATTTTTTGAGAGTGGCTTAACTTTTTCAAAAAAATTATCTAAAATTGTTTTGACCAATACTTTGCGGGATAAAAAACGTTCCAATTGCTGTTATTAGGAACACCAATTTTCCAAACAGATACCCCAAATAGAACCAGAGCACACCTGCCAAGTTCATAGAAGTTTCTACCCTTTTATCCTTTTGCTTACCTATTGCTTCCTCTAAATTTACCATCCCTATATTTTTTAAAATCCATCCCTTATACCATTGCCGATCGGAATCCCCGCTTAAAAGCCTTCATGGAGGTCCCAAGGTTTAGGATACTGAACAGTAGCATCCCCACCAACACTAAATACCCTATATATTGCGCATCTTCCCATCTAAAATCCAGTGGAGCCAGTTCCTTTAATTGTATTGCTGATTTTTCTACCATATATCCTGTGAATTAAGCCTGTGCACTTTTACAGGAATTGAAATCGAACAATCTACGTACGTTATTAAACCCATAACCTCCAGTTAGGTTTCGCTGTTCTTCCCTATCCAAGCCTTTTACAAAAAAGCCACATTTAAATTGGGCAGGTTCCGTATAAACATAGCTTTGGCAGGCGATGTCATAACAGACCGGGGCATTCAGCTCCTTCATGGTATCGATAATGCGAAAAACCGTAGCCTCGGATACCTGCAAGCGTTCCGCTAAATTTTTGGGCCTCCCGGTCGCTTTAAGGCGTACCAACTGATCCATGCGTTCCAACAGTGCAATTTGTCTTGTCAATTGTTTCATTTCTTTTTCTTTTTAATGGGTTCTTGTTCGTTTTGGCGGTTTCTCTTCTTCGCCGGCTTGGTTTGGTAAATCTTAGCTTGCGGGTTTTAACTTATAGGTAATCCTGGGCAGTTGTTGCCGCCATAGGGTGTAGTATTTGCCCATTTGTCCATAAAGGATTTCATGGGAGCCTTGTTCCAAGACCTTACCATTTTCCAGGACCACTATGGTATCTGCATTGACTACGGTACTTAGGCGATGTGCGATCAAGATGATGGTCTTACCTTGTTCCCGTAAGCGCGCTACGGCACGCTGTACAAAATTTTCCGAGCCACTGTCCAAAGAAGAAGTAGCTTCGTCCAAGACTAAAATCTCGGGCTTTTTATACAAGGCACGGGCAATGGCAATCCGTTGTTTCTGTCCCCCGGAAAGGGCGGCCCCATTTTCCCCCAAATAGGTACCAAAACCATTGGGAAGCCCTTCTATAAAATCCATAATCCCAATTTGGGTACAGATATCCATAATAAATTCCATATTGGGTTCCAACTCGCCCACGGCAATATTCTCTACTACATTGCCTGCGAACAAGTCTATTTTTTGGGGTACTACGGCTACCAGCTTTCTCAGGCTTTCATGTTCAATATAGTTGAGGTTGGCATTGCCAATACGGATGGTACCCGCGTTAATGGGATAAATGTGCTGTAACAAAGAAACCAAGGTAGATTTCCCTGATCCGCTCTCCCCTACAAACGCGGTAATCCCTCCTTTTTTAATCGTAAGGTCAAACCCTTTAAATACGTCTACGCGTGTTCCGTAGCTAAAGTCTACTTTTTCAAAAACGATATCCCCAATTTTTTCAGGGGTCAGCTCCATTTTTTCCCCGGACGCTTCCCGTTCCAAATCCAGGATTTCAAAAAGACGGTCCGCAGCGATGAGCGCATTTTGAATCTCCTTATTGGCACCAATAAGGCCTACCAAAGGCCCCGTAAAATAGCCGATGATGGCATAGAAGGACAACAACTCTCCAGGGGTGATTTCCTTATCGATAACAAAACCAGATCCTGCCCAAAGCAATACAATTACGAATAACTGTGAAATGGTGTTGGAGGATGTTCCAGAAAACACGGCGTTCAAAGCCGACTTGTACCCTGTTTGCAACAGTTTTATAAAGCGGGTCTCTGTTTTGATATTGGCAAATTCCTCCAGGCCAAAGCGTTTTATGGTCCCCACGGAATTCAAGGATTCCACCAGTTGGCTTTCCAGATCGGCAGCATCTTCCATGACCCTGCGTTCTACCTTTTTATTCAGCCTATTTACCAAA
>CALGQU010000066.1 GCA_937959125.1 uncultured Croceitalea sp. | reverse complement strand
TAACATCTTCCATAGGAGCAAGAAGCAGCGGAAAATCAGGCAGTTGTATGTCCCCTATTTTTGGCATGGGGCAAATTTACAACGAATATCGGAGTTGCGAAACGTCTGTTTTAGATGAGCTTGTTCCCTTTTAATTCTGTTCTCCCTCCAGCAAACGGTCCCTTTCCTTCTTTTCAATGTCCTTTTTATTGTCCTCCAACCTAAAGTTGCCAAAATTATAGGTAAACCCAACACGGATAAACTGGGTTTCGGGTTGCGTAAAATAAAAATTGTCTTGGTTTAAATATCTTGATGAGTAGGTGGCATTTGCATTGCCCAACAAATCCTCAGCAGTTACTGAAATGACAGCCCTATTCTTCCATAACGATTTGCGAAGTCCAATTTTTAGATCGGTAGTTGGGCCTTGAATAAAGGAACCAAAAATAAAGTTTGAAAAATGGGTGAAGGCCAATTCCCCGGTCCAACTGCCATCACTACTTAGTGTCAAATAATTGGCCAAATACACATAATAACCGTCCACATCAATAGTTACTGGCTGATTGTTGCTTTCAACAGCAAAAAAAGTATTGTCTTCACGAAAAATAGAAATGTAAGCATACAGAAACCATGGATTGGCAATACTCTTACTTACCGTAAAATCCAACCCAAAAGACGATGCAGAACTTACGTTTTGCCGCAATTCCCTTACGGTTTGCCGTTCGTTGTCCTGGAACGAAAGTTCACTGATATAATTACCATTGTCCCTGTAGTAAATATCAAAAAAGAATTCGCCGTTTAAGCTATAGTTAATATTGAATTCATTCCTGAAGTTGGGCTGTAAGGTTGGGTTTCCTTCTAAAAAATCGTTTTCGTTTAAGAATACTCGGAATGGGTTCAAGTCATTATATCTAGGCCTTTGTAATTTTCGGCCATAATCAAGGGAAAAACTATGGTTTTCAGACGGGGTGTACACCAAGTAAACAGAAGGAAATGGTTCGAAGAAATTTTGCGTATTGGCTTCGCCTAAGGCTAAAGACGTTCCTAGGGCATCGGTGTATTCACCTCGTAGTCCCAATTTTACCGACCATTTTTCCCAATTCTTTACATAACTCACATAGGCGGCAAACACCTTTTCATCATACAAAAAGTCATCGGACAAGGACGCATCCACACTTTCATCAGAACCTATAAAATCTGCAAAGTTGATAGCACTGCGGGAATCAATAACCGATGCCTTAACGCCTGTTTCTAGGGAGGCCATGCCAAAGGTTGTTAAAAAATCTATCTGTCCTGTAAAAATGTCTATCTGCTGATCAGCATCCGTCCGAAAACCAAAATCCCTTATGAATACATTGTTATCGTTAAAATAGCTGGATACTATCTGCTGCTCCGTTTCCTCATTAAAATTCGTATAGTGTACATTGGCCTTAAGCTTGGCCCCTAGCTTATCAAAACTATGCTCATAAGATAAATCAAACGCCAAATTAGTTTTGTCCCTATTACTGTTATTCGCCGTGACAAAAGTAGAATCCAATTGGTTTTGAGCATTCTTTAGGGTTGCATCTACAATTCTTTCCCAATTCTGATTTTGATTGAACAACAAATTGCTCGTTAAATTAAGTTTGTCATTGTTATCAATGTCAAAATCAATTGTCGTATTTATCGCATGTGCATCAGAAGTAAGGGTTTCCTCTTCCGAAGTGTTCCATCTAGAAAAAACGCTGTCGTTAGTATCAAAAAAATTCACGCCTTTATCAATCCTTCGAAGTTCTTTTCTGGGACTGTAGTTGTAGTTTGCAAAAAAATTAAACTTTCCAGTTTTATAAAAGTGACTGGTTCCTAAACTGTATTTTGGGAAAATGGCTTGCGTATAAGTCCCATTGATACTCCCTTTATAGCCTGGGTTTACTTTTGTTGTTGTTATGATATTAACGACAGCCCCCGACTCCGCATCAAAATTTGCGGGAGCATTATTATACATCTCTATTGACTTGATTAAATTACCTGATAGGTTCTGTAAAAAATCCTTGATTTCCGTATCTGAGAGTTGCACCTTTCTACCATTTAGATAAATACTTGCAAGCCTTCCCCGTATCTGCAACTCCTCTTGGTTTACAATAACCCCAGGGGTACTTCTTAAAATGTCCCAAGAACTGCCTTGGGAAACCACGGTGTTTTCTACCTGAAACACCAAACGGTCCGCCAAACGCTGTAATACGGGTTTCCTGGCAGTAACGACCACCTCATCCAAGCTTTCCACCGCATTGGGAATAATCAATGCTCCCAAGGCGATGCTTTCCTTGATGTCCAAAGCCAATGGCTTTGACCCTCGCCCCACGTAACTGGCTTGCAACAAATACAAATCTGGGGAAATGTCTTCTAGTAGGAATAGTCCTTTATCATCTGCGGAAGTTCCTTTAACAAAGGTACTGTCCTGGGAGTTTAACAATAAAATGTTGGCAAAGGGAATAGCAACGTTATCGTTGTCCACAACCTTTCCTGCAATTTCAAAAGTTTGCGCATATAAGCTTCCTGTAAATAAAAAGAATAGCCATACGGTAAGGTTTATGTTGTTCATTTGGTCTTGGGGTTCCCTATCAAATCTAAGAAATTAATTTTGACCAGGGCAGGGCATTAGTTGAGCCTGCCTACCAAAAGGGTTATATTTGCATCCTCATATGAAGAAGATTCGAAATTTTTGCATCATTGCCCATATTGACCATGGTAAAAGTACCTTGGCAGACCGTTTGTTGGATTTTACGGGTTCCGTTACGGAACGTGAAAAGCAAGACCAGCTGTTGGATAGCATGGATTTGGAGCGTGAACGTGGCATCACCATTAAAAGTCATGCCATACAAATGGAATATACCTACAAAGGGGAAGAATATATTTTGAACCTAATAGACACCCCTGGCCATGTCGATTTTTCGTATGAGGTTTCCAGATCCATAGCGGCTTGCGAAGGGGCCTTACTTGTGGTAGATGCGGCGCAGAGTATCCAGGCCCAAACCATTTCCAACTTATACTTGGCCTTGGAAAACGATTTGGAAATCATTCCGGTACTCAACAAAGTGGATTTGCCTAGTGCGAATCCGGAAGAGGTGACCGATGATATCGTTGACCTTTTGGGTTGCGATGCAGAAGAGGTCATTCCTGCCAGTGCCAAAACCGGAATTGGGATTGAAGAGATCCTATCGGCCATAATAGAGCGCATTCCTGCGCCCGAGGGAAATCCTGATGAATCTTTACAAGCTTTGGTTTTTGATTCCGTTTACAACCCATTTAGAGGTGTAGAAACCTATTTTAGGGTCATCAATGGGGAAATCACCAAAGGACAAAAAATAAAATTCGTAGCCACGGGCAAAGACTATTTTGCCGATGAAGTGGGCACCTTAAAACTGGAGCAACAGCCCAAAAAGAGTATTAAAGCGGGCGATGTAGGTTACCTAATTACCGGTATAAAGGATGCTAGGGAAGTAAAAGTTGGGGATACTATTACGGACGCCGCCAAACCCACGGAAAACGCCATTGGGGGTTTTGAGGATGTAAAACCCATGGTTTTTGCCGGAATTTACCCCGTGGATACGGACGAATTTGAGGATTTAAGGGCTTCCATGGAAAAGCTACAGCTAAATGATGCTTCATTAGTATTTGCGCCAGAAAGCAGTGCGGCCTTAGGTTTTGGCTTCCGTTGCGGGTTTTTGGGAATGCTACATATGGAAATCATTCAGGAACGATTGGAGCGTGAGTTTAATATGACGGTCATTACCACCGTCCCTAACGTTAGCTACCATGCGTTCACCAGAAAAAATCCGGATGAGATCATCATCGTAAACAATCCAACGGACCTTCCGGACCCGTCCGGAATTGATCGTGTAGAGGAACCTTATATCAAAGCCACCATCATCACAAAATCCGATTTTGTGGGCAATGTAATGTCCCTATGCATTGAAAAGCGTGGGCAAATTACCAATCAAACCTATTTGACCACACAACGTGTAGAGTTGACGTTTGATATGCCCTTGGCAGAAATCGTCTTTGATTTTTATGACCGATTAAAAACCGTGTCCAAAGGCTATGCGTCCTTTGATTATGCCCCTATTGGAATGCGTACCTCCAAGTTGGTCCGCGTGGATATCCTCTTAAATGCGCAACCGGTGGATGCCCTTTCTGCATTGATCCACGCAGACAATGCTGTCCATATAGGTAAAAAAATGTGCGAGAAGCTAAAAGAGTTAATCCCAAGACAACAGTTCGATATTCCCATACAAGCTGCCATTGGCGCTAAAATTATCTCTAGGGAAACTACCAAAGCACTGCGTAAAGACGTTACGGCCAAGTGTTATGGAGGTGATATTTCGCGTAAGCGTAAGCTATTGGAAAAGCAGAAAAAAGGGAAAAAGCGTATGCGCCAAGTGGGTAACGTAGAGGTGCCACAGGAGGCGTTTATGGCGGTATTGAAGTTGAACGATTAACGTTCTTCTTCAAAATCAAAAACCTTCCCTAAATAGACTAGTTTGTAGCCCTCCTTAACATCATAGTTTTCTTTGCTAAAGGCAGAGATAATTTTTAAATCGTCATTGGCATCCTTAAGAAACAAGGGTATAATGTCATTATCGGCCTTGGTGGTTTCAATCAACGCGCTGTATTGTGCTTTATCCTTCAATTCTATTTCATTGATGGAAGGATATTTTCGTGCGGCATCGGTAAGCTTTATAAAGTCGTCCGTATGTGAAAAAAGGCCTTCCTCTGGATTGTTCTCCGGGTCGTTCATTTCATCGGTATTTACCAATCTAAATGCGCCATTTTCACCAAATTGTTTTTTGAACTTGTCAATAGCGAACTTATTGATGTCCGAGTTTCCGGTAAGGGCCATTAAAAACCCCATATCGTTCAGCTCAATATTATCCGTCAGCGAATCGGAATAAATATTGGCCACCATGGCTTCTATCCCCAATTTTTTGGCTTTATCAATGTTCGTCTGGTTGTTATCGATAAGAACCACATGTCTACTGTTCTTTTTTAGATAATTGGCAATGAGCCGTGATACTTTTGAAGCACCGATAATCAATATCCCTTCAGATTTTGTTAAAAATACCCCTACTGCCTTGGCAAAAAGCCGGGCCGTAGTGGCATTCAGTAAAACCGTGCCCAAAACGATCATAAAGACCAAAGGGGTAATGTATTCCGCGCCGGGCTCCCCTTTTGCCAATAATTTTGATCCAAATAAAGAGGCAATTCCCGCTGCTACGATACCCCGGGGACCTACCCATCCTATAAAAAGTTTTTCCTTAAGTTTTAGGTTGGACCCTTGCGTACTCATAAAAACGCCTAAAGGCCGTATGAGAAAAACCACTAGCGCAAAAAGTGCCGCCGTTTTCCAATTCATCAACAACTGTAAATCACTGATATTGATATTCGCGGCCAATAAAATGAATAAAATGGAAATCAATAGTACACTCAAAGACTCTTTAAAATAAAGCAGTTCTTTTAGGTTAGGGAGGTTCATGTTGCCCAATACCATTCCCATAACTACCACGGCCAATAGTCCGGATTCATGGGCAAAAACATCGGACTCCACAAATACCAATAGGACTACGGATAGGGACACCACGTTCATTAAATAATGCGGAATCAAGTTCTTTTTTATGGCAAAGGCCAAAGCATGGGCAAAAGTGAAGCCAAAGGTGGTGCCAAAAAGTAAGATCTTTCCAAACTCTATCAAGGCCGTCTGTGTATATCCGGTTCCTTCGCCTACACTAATAAATTCAAAAACCAATACTGCGACCAAAGCCCCAATGGGATCAATAAGGATGCCTTCCCACTTCAATACTGTGGAAATATCTTTTTTTAATGGGATGTTACGTAATATGGGTGTAATTACGGTCGGTCCCGTCACAATGATAAGGGCTGAGAACAGAAAGGAAATCTGCCAAGAAAGCCCAAAAATATAATGCGCAGCTACCCCGGCACCAAAAAAAGTGACTACGGAACCCAAGGTAATCAGTTTGGTGATTACAGGACCCACGTTTTTGATTTCCGCACGTTTTAGGGTCAGCCCCCCTTCAAAAAGGATAATGCTAATGGCCAAGGAAACAAAATAATATAGGCTTTCCCCAGGGAACAAGCCTTTTTCCCCGTTCCAGATAGGTTCAATAAGTTTTGCGCCATCCTCCGTATACAAAGTAGCTATGGGACCTACTAATAAACCAATCAAGATTAAAGGTAAAATGGCGGGTAGTTTTAATCGCCAAGCGACCCATTGGGCAATAATTCCTAAAATTATAATTCCGGCCAGTTCTAGCATGCGTTTTCAGTTTACCTATTATATCAAAGGTAAGCCCATTGGTTTCAACCAAAGGGCATTCCTCCCTGATGTTGGGTAAAAATAAGAATTTAAACTTTTGAAATATGCCCCAAGCCTAATGGTCCCGCATGGTAAGACGTAGCACGGAACAAGCCGATTTTTCTGTAAACTTATCTTTTCCGGTACCAAAGAGCACACTGATCCAGTTGTCTTTTTGGGGAGTTCCCAAAATCAACAGATCAAAACTGGCGGAAGCCTTGGAGATGGCGTTAATGGAATCATTGTCTTTCAGAACGATCACCATACTGGGTGTATCCACTTTTTCCAGTAGTTTTTTTGAATGCGTTTCCATGTTGGCCATGGTCTCCTGGTCCGTTTTTTCCGGGACTATATGCAGCAGCGTCAGCGAGGCGTTGTAAAAAGAACAGATCCTATCGGCAACGGCGATGAAGTTTTTATCCCTTCGCCCGGGCCGCAAGGCTAGCAGAACTTTGCCAATATAGCGAACGCCGTCATCCTTAAAGAGTGCAAAATCAGAATTAATATGGGTCAACAGCCACCCTATGGGATTACTCACCAAAATACCGCTATGGGCGCGGCCGTTCCAGCCCATGACCAACCAGTCACAATGGGTTTGGTTGCTGAGCTCATGTATGGTGTCCGAAATTTCGTGGGTAACGGCCGCTTCAAAATCAACCTCTATTTTTTGCGAGGTTGCCAATCGTGCTACCCTGCGTTCCAAAGAAGCAATTCTTGGGTTCTCCTCTACCATGGCATCCAAAAAGGTCTGGTTGGGAACTTCGGTAACATTAACCACTTGGATTTTTTCGCGTTTATTGATTGCCGCCGCAATCTCTACCAACATTTCCGGGGAGCGTTCGTTACCCAAAAGCGGCACTACTACCCCCGCGTTAGACGCCAATTTACCGTCAAGGTTTTGCAAGCTTTCTGACTGATTGTTCCTGTAGACAATCTGAGTGTTGCGCTTTCTTTTATAAAGTAGGTACAAGGCCGGGCGATGGCCGTATTTTCGTAATATACCTGTTCTAGTCGCGTTTTTTCCAAAAAAGAAATAGATAATAAGTCCAAGGATAAAGATGCCCAAAATGGCAAGCATTGGGCCTAAACCTAAAAAAACGAGCAATGCTATCCCGCTAAAAATTCCGAACAACTGCACAAAGGGATAAAGCGGTGAACGATACGGCGGATTGTACCACTGCGCCGATGTTTCCCTTAAAACAATAACACAGGCATTCACTAAAATAAACATCATCACCATAAAGGCACTGGCCAATTTGGCTATCTTCTCTACATCCAAGAACAATATGACCATAGCCATTAAAAAGCAGGTCATTACTATGGTGACTACCGGAGTCAGATATTTGCTATGTATCCTCCCCATAAAATCCGGCAATAACTTGTCAATAGCCATGGCAAAGGGGAATCTGGATGCCGCCAATACACCGGAGTTTGCCATGGAAATTAAAGTAATGACCCCCACTAAAGCGGCAATATAGCCTACAATGGGGCCGCCTAACAGTTTAGAAATGGTGTAGATGGGTTTTATATCCGTTTTTAATGCTTCCAAAGGCAAATTGCCCACTAAGGCAAAGGCCACGGAAACATAGATCAACGTCATAATGAACAAAGATAAAATCATGGCCCGGGGAAGGTTGGTACCCGGGTTTTTGATTTCACCTGCAATGGCGGCCACTTTAGTAACCCCAGCATATGAAATATAGACGAACGCTACTGTTGAAAATAAGCCCAATTTTCCATTAAGCAGAAAAGGATCCAACAAGTCGGATGATGTTTTTGGAAGACCGAACAACAGAATCAAGGCCAAAGTAGTAAGGCTAATACTCACTATAAAAATTTGCACTTTACCCACTTTTTTTACACCCAAAATGTTCAAGAACAGTATGAGTGCCAAAAACAAGACCGCAACATATTTGGTTAGGCCTAGGTCAATGTTGACAAGAATGGAAAGGTATGCCCCAAACCCCACTAAGGCAAAAGCACTTTTAAAAAGCAAGGACAGCCAAAGGCCAAAGCCGGCTATGGTTCCAAATAAGGGGCCAAAAGCTCTTTCAATATAAACATAGGTTCCGCCAGAAGAAGGCATTGCCGTTGCCAATTCAGATTTTGACAATGCAGCGGGCAGTATACAAATTGCAGCTATCAAATAGGCCATCCATAGCGAGGAGCCTGTTTTTGCGGCGGCTAGGCCGGGCAAAACAAAAATACCACTGCCCAACATGCCTCCAATACTAATGGCAATAACTGAGGTTAAGGATAGGCTACGTTCTAGTTTTTTCAAATGGGTCTGGTCTAAGCCTTAAAAATAGGTTTTTATTTCAATAATCCTAAAAGCCTTTCTTTTGGACGATAGTAGGACTTCTATTTTGTTAAAAAACGACTAATAATAGGCTACTTTTAAGGCAATTACGCCCTTGTTTTAGTATTTTGCCCATCCTTTTATTTCTTAATGACGTTACACCCTATAGAGACTGGTAATTTTAAATTGGACGGCGGAGCCATGTTTGGTGTGGTTCCCAAATCACTTTGGGCAAGAACCAACCCTGCCGATACCAATAATATGATCGATATTGCCGCGCGTAGTCTTCTTATAGAAGATGGCAGTCGATTGATTCTCATCGATACGGGATTGGGAAACAAACAATCGGAAAAATTTTTTGGGTATTACCATCAATGGGGACCTTTTTCCTTGGACGCTTCTTTGCAAGAAAAAGGATTCCACCGAAATGATATTACGGATGTCTTTATGACACACTTGCACTTTGACCATTGCGGGGGAAGTGTGCAATGGAATGCCGATAGAACGGGCTATGAGCCCGCTTTTAAAAATGCCACCTTTTGGACCAATGAGGCCCATTGGAATTGGGCCATTACACCCAATGTTAGGGAAAAAGCTTCTTTTTTAAAGGAAAACCTAGTACCCATGCAAGAATCCGGTCAACTAAAGTTCGTTACGAAGGGAAAGGAACCTTATTTTAAAGATTCTGAATTGGGGTTTGATATTTTATGTGTGGATGGCCACACCGAAAAACAAATGATACCGCATATCCGATATAAAGGAAAGACCTTGGTCTTTGTTGCGGATCTAATCCCAACCGTTGGGCATATCCCCTTACCCTACGTAATGGGTTATGATACCCGTCCTTTAAAAACCATGGAGGAAAAAGCGCGTTTTCTTAAAGAAGCCGCACAAAGGGAATACCTTTTATTCTTTGAGCACGATGCCCATAACGAAATATGTTCCCTAAAAGAAACGGAAAAAGGTGTGCGATTGAACCAATTGTACACTTTTGATGAAATATTCAACAATTAGTTAAGTTACACTCAAAAACAACGTATGATAGTTAATTCTTTTAAATCTACTTTACTGGCATCTGCATCCGGGATTTTCTTAGTAGGATGTGGTGCTACCAGCCTGGTTTCTACCCCAGTGGCCAACATTGATACCGTTCCCCTAAAAATAGCGGAACTAACCGATGCGGAAAAAAAATCATGGGGCCATGCAGACTTGGTAGCGGACACCATTCCTGGGATGAGCGTTAATAGGGTTTATTCTGAACTTATTGGGAACAAAAAAGGGAAAACCGTAGTTGTGGCGGTATTGGATTCAGGTATGGATCTTACCCATGAGGATTTGGATGATGTCCTTTGGACAAATGCCAAGGAAAAGCCAGGAAATGGAAAAGATGATGACAACAATGGGTACATAGATGATATCCACGGGTATAATTTTTTAGGAGAGTCCTATAACGAACAGTTGGAGTTCGCCAGAATGCTGCGTTTAAATATTGGCGATGCCTCCCAACGTGCAAAAGCAAAATTTGAGTTGGACAAGGAATATCCAAAAGCCTTGCAGAACAAGCAGCAGTACGAGCAAATTAGGCAGGTGGTCAGCGCAGCGGATGCCGCCGTTAAAAAAGAATTAGGTAAGGACAGTTATACCAAAGAAGACCTTTTGGCCTTAAAACCACAGACGGAGGAAATGCAACAGTATGTTGGGGTGCTCACCCAAATGTACCAATATGCTGAAAGCATTGATAAGGTTTTGGAGGAAGTAGATGAGGGTTTGGTCTATTTTACGGAGCAAGTAAACTATAATCTTAATAAAGACTTTGACGGGCGTGAAGTCGTTGGGGACGACCCCTATGATTTTAACAGCAGGGGTTACGGAAACGGAAACCCACAAAACCGTGTTGACGATGAAAGCCATGGAACCCATGTTGCCGGCATTATCGCCGCAGAAAGAAACAATGGCCTAGGTGCTAAAGGAGTGGCAAAAAATGTACAACTCATGAGTGTAAGGGCCGTTCCCAATGGGGATGAATATGATAAGGATATTGCCCTTGGTATACGCTATGCTGTGGATAACGGAGCAAAAATCATCAACTGTAGTTTTGGAAAATCCTATTCCCCAAACGCGGAATGGGTCTATGATGCTATCAAGTATGCTGCCCAAAACGATGTGCTTATCGTACATGCCGCAGGGAATGATGGGAATGATTTGGATGATGCTTCAAATCCTAATTTTCCCAACGATCACAAATATGCAGGGAATGAGATAGCGGATAACGTTATTGTGGTTGGGGCCTTGGCGCCAAGCTATGGGTCTGAGATGGTAGCTTCCTTCTCCAATTATGGAAATCAAAATGTTGATGTTTTTGCCCCTGGAGCGCAAATCTATTCCACCATGCCCAATAACAGTTATGACTTTCAAGGGGGTACTTCCATGGCGGCACCGGCCGTAGCGGGGGTAGCGGCATTGATACGTTCCTATTATCCCAGTTTGACCGCCCCACAAATAAAGAAAGTATTGATGCAATCTGGACTTCGTTCCAAAGCATCCGTCATTTTAGCAGGGGACACCAACAATTCCAAACCGTTTTCCGAAGCCTCGAAATCCGGTAAAATGGTAAACGCGTACAACGCGCTTATTTTGGCAGAAAATCTTGCTAAAGGAAAACAAACATTAGACGCTAACGCAGAATAATCCTTATGATCAACTTGGCTAAAAAAATCGTCTTTGCCCTCTTATGTGGGCTTACTTCCTTAATTGCCCAAAACAATACCTCCTACTGGCAGCAACATGTGGATTACAGCATGGATGTCACCATGGATGTAAAGACTTTTAAATATGAAGGAACCCAAAAACTGGTATACACCAACAATTCCCCGGATGCCTTAAACCGTGTATATTATCATTTGTACTACAATGCTTTTCAGCCCGGTAGTGAAATGGATGTGCGGCTACAGACCATTCAAGATGGGGATAAACGTATGATGGTAGAAGGTAAAAGCAGGATCTCTTCTTTGCAGGAAGATGAAATGGGTTTTTTACATGTGAGCTCCTTGACCCAAGATGGGGTTTCCGTAAGCTTCAATGAGGAAGAAACCATTTTGGTGGTTGATTTGGAAAAACCGATCGTCCCAGGAGGTTCTACCACTTTTGATATGGTTTTTACGGGCCAGGTCCCTTTACAGATTCGAAGGTCGGGTAGAGATAGCGCAGAGGGTGTTGCACTTTCTATGAGCCAGTGGTTTCCTAAAATGGCGGAATATGATTTTGAAGGATGGCACCCTAACCCATACATTGCCCGGGAATTTCACGGGGTTTGGGGAGATTTTGATGTAAAAATCACCATTGACAAAGACTATACCCTTGGTGGAAGCGGCTATTTACAAAATCCCAATGAAATTGGCCATGGTTACCAAGATGAAGGAGTTAAAGTAAAAACCAAGGGGAAAACCTTGACTTGGCATTTTAAAGCTCCTAATGTCCATGATTTTATGTGGGCAGCAGATCCAGAATATGTGCATGATAAGGTGGTCATGGAAAATGGGCCAACGCTTCATTTTTTATATAAGGATGAACCTGAATTGGCCGAAAATTGGAAAAATCTACAACCCAAAACGGTGGCTGCCATGGAGTTCTTCAGTACAAATGTGGGTAAATATCCCTACGATCAATACTCCGTTATCCAAGGAGGTGATGGGGGTATGGAATATGCCATGAGTACCTTGATTACCGGGAAACGCACATTTAGTAGTTTGGTAGGCGTTATGGTGCATGAAATGGCGCATTCTTGGTTCCAACACATTCTGGCCACCAATGAGTCCAAGCATTCTTGGATGGATGAAGGCTTTACCACTTTTGTTAGTAGCCTCTGTATGAACGAGGTTATGGAACAGGGCAAGGACAATCCTTTTACGGGGACGTACCAAGGGTATTACAAATTGGTACAGTCTGGGCGTGAACAGCCCCAGACCACCCATGCGGACCGCTACCAAGTCAATTATGCCTATGGTATTGCCGCGTACAGTAAAGGTTCCATTTTTCTTTCCCAACTTGGGTATGTCATAGGCCAAGACAAACTCATGGAGTCCTTGCGCAACTATTATGAGGATTTCAAGTTTAAACACCCGGTTCCCAACGATATTAAAAGAGCGGCGGAAAAAGTTTCGGGTATGGAGCTGGATTGGTACTTAACGGATTGGACACAGACAACCAATACCATAGATTATGGGATACGTGCCGTAGCGGAATCCAACGGAAAGACCAAGGTGATCTTAGAGCGTATTGGCCAAATGCCCATGCCCTTGGATATTTTGGTCGTGGACACTTCGGGCAATCAAGAAACCTATTACATTCCGCTTAGGATGATGCGGGGCGAGAAGGAAAACCCGTATCCTAGCCTTCCAAGAACCGTCATGGAGGATTGGCCTTGGGCCTACCCAACCTATGAACTGGTTTTGGACAAGCCCTTATCGGAAATCGCCGGAATTATTATTGACCCATCACGCTTAATGGCAGATGTCAATCAGGCTAACAACATGTTCCAACAGGAATAGGTGTTGGTGCCTTCACAAAGCTTAAATCCGTTGTACTGGTTTGTGCAACGGATTTTATATTTTTAACCCTTCTTGTGTTCTATATTATTTTTCGGTATCCAAGAAACCTTATATATAGAAAGAAAATTAAATATCCGTAATCTATAATAATAGGCTTACGTCAACCTGAACTTGATTCAGGTTCACATTATAAATTGTTGTTTATTAGAGTTATGATATTCCGAAATAAATTCGGAATGACGTTAAAACAGATATTCAATAAGAAAATAATCCAACACAGAAATGCCGTTAAAGAACAAAAAACCCGTCTTTAGTTTTCCAAAAAAGGAAAAACTTAAAAGCAAAAAGCACATAGAGGCGTTGTTTGGGACAGGGTCTTCGGTCAACAACTATCCGTTGAAGCTCATCTACCTAAAAACGGATTTCGCAGATGGTTCTGCTGCCAAAACCATGGTTGTTGTCCCTAAAAAGAATATCAAGAGTGCGGTTAAGCGCAATCGTGTTAAACGTTTATTGCGGGAAGCCTACCGTTTAAACAGACAAGATACTTTTAACAACATTGAGGGAAGTTTTGCGTTGGCTATTTTATATCTTGGAAAAGAAATGCCCGACTACCCTTTGATAGCAAATAAAATGGTAAGGGTATTCCAGAAATTCCTAAAAAAACAATTGGATGAGCAAGCTGATTAAAAAGCGTTTGATAATACCCGTTTTTGCGGTATTGTTTTTAGTAGTAGGAACCAGTTTTAAAAGCGATTTTTTTGAAATTGCCAAGCAGATAGAAATTTTTACCACCTTGTTCAAAGAACTGAACATGAATTACGTGGACGAGACCAACCCGGCCGAATTAATGGATTCTGCCATTAAGAACATGCTTAACGAGTTGGATCCCTATACCCGTTTTTTAAACGAACAAGATGTAGAGGAATATAAAATTAAAAATACGGGGGAATATTCAGGTATTGGTGCTTTGGTACGCTCCTATGAAGACCGCTTGTTGATTATTGAGCCGTATAAGGACTATCCGGCGGACAAAGCTGGGCTAAAAGCAGGTGATGAGATTATCCAGATTGGGGATATCAAAGTGTCCGATTTTGATGACAATGCCAGTGAGCTGCTCAAAGGGTCCAATGCCACTAGTGTAGCCATTACGTTTAAAAGACAAGGACAAACCAAAACCGCCACCATAAAACGGGAAGGTGTAGAAGTTGATGCCGTGCCGTATTACAAAATGGTGGGTGACAAAACGGGATATATAGTACTTTCTAGGTTCAATAGAAAAGCCTCAAGCCAAACCAAAGCGGCCTTAGTGGATTTAAAAGGCCAAGGTGCGGAGCGCCTAATTTTGGATTTGCGCGGCAATCCAGGAGGTTTACTTACGGAAGCTATCAATATCTGTAACCTCTTTGTACCCAAAGGAGAGCTTATCGTTACCACAAAATCCAAAGTCAAAAAATTCAATCAAGAATACAAGACCAAAAACAAACCGGAGGATTTGGAAATCCCCTTGGTGGTCTTGGTCAACGGCAATAGTGCCTCTGCCAGTGAAATTGTATCCGGGGGCTTACAAGATTTGGATAGAGCAGTGGTCATGGGTGCCCGTAGTTTTGGTAAAGGCTTGGTGCAGCGCCCATTGCGGTTAACGTATGGCACCCAGTTAAAGGTTACCATATCGCGCTATTTTACCCCATCGGGCAGGTGCATACAATCCTTGGATTATTGGAATAGGGACGAAGATGGTAAAGCAGTTCGCAATACCACCTTCAAAACGTTTAAAACCAAAAATGGAAGAACCGTGGAAGATGGCGGTGGGGTCATGCCGGATATTGAAATTGCTTCGGCTAAATCAAATGCTATAACCGATGCTTTGGAGCAAAACAATGTCATTTTTGATTTTGCCACAAATTTTTATTACCAAAATTCATTCGATAGCGTTGACGGGTTTGACTTTACAGATGCCAACTATAGCAATTTCAAGGATTTTGCCAATAAGAGTGATTTTAGTTTTAAAACCGAAACCGAAAAAGCATTGGAAAACTCCATAAACAAAGAGGACACCCTCTTGGGGGAAGAAGTGCAGAACACCTATAAAGACCTATTGCTTGCCATAAATAGGGGGAAAATAAAGTCTTTGGACACCTACAAATCAGAAATTTCCAAGAAGTTGACCGATGAGATTGTGAAGCGGTATTTTTATAGGGATGGGTTATATGACTATAACATTCTTCATGATGATGCTATTTTAACGGCCGTGGAACTCCTTAAAAACCAGCCCAAGTATCGTTCCATTCTGGAGTAGCATAGGTCTCTGTTCTTTTCTTCTAAAACATAATGAAGGTTTTTTAGTGCACTTTTTATAAAGCCTAAAAATGATACTTTTGTTTGATTGCATCATTGGTGCTGTTGCCCTAAAATTATCGTTGGGCATTCTTTAAGGGTGGATTTGTATGAAGCTACCAAAAGCTAAGGCGGCCAAGTGGAACCTTGTTTGACTTTAATCCTATCTATGGTACTAACAAGACTATATTAGAATCACACAACCATGCTAGCCCTATTTTAAAGGAGTTAAAAAAGAACTGTCCAGGGATAGGCGGTTCTTTCTGTTTTGCCCTAAGTAATACATGAGGTCCATGATAGATAAAATACTGCTTTTAGATAACGATAAGGCTATCTATTACATCCATACAAGGTTTAAAAGAATTCTCATTGCACCTAAGAGTTCGTGATTTTTGAAGCTGGTGCCAATGCCTTGGAACACCCTGCGCGTTTGGACAATCCCTTCCTTAATCTTTTGTTTGCGGACATCAATATGTCAACGATGCTTGGGAGTTTTTTGAGCATTTTAAATCGTCCTGAACAAAACAAAGCCGTTACCATATTACTTACAGCCTCTTTAAGTCCTATCGACAAGGAAAAAATATCCGCTGATAGACCACCTTATGCTTAAACCTTTAAAGCCAAGTGCCATTGCATTCATTTTGAACACTTTTTTTGATTTGCACCTTATGGAGCATGTCATTCATCGATGAGACAACACTTAGCTATATTCTTCACAACAAAAAACAGGGAATTGACAACAAATTCTATTTTGTAAGTTTTTTCTTGCTATAAATTGCACGAAAATTCGTAATAATATGGAAAGTCTTATAACTAAAAAACCGGCTGTGGTACGTTGGGTCAACCATCTGCCTTCTTCCAGTGCATTATTGGACAAAGATCTTAAATTAATTGATGCTTCAACGGCTTGGTTCAAAACTTTTGGCTTTATACGTGAAGAAGTGCTAGGCACTCCTTTTATGAAGCTTTTTCCCAGATTGAACGAGAATTGGCAAGATAGCTTCGATTATGCTTTTGAGGGTTTGAACGACATTAAAATAGTCGATGTATTTCTTAATCAAAAGCAACAAGAACAGGAGCTCATCTGGAACATTAACCCTTGGAAAGACGGTTACGGAAACGCAGTCGGTATTATACTAAACATTAAAAATGTAACGAAAAAAAAGGACTTGGGGTTAGAGCTAAAACATACCCAGAAGTTGTTGAAGGAAAAGAGTGAAATAGCTAACATAGGAAGTTGGGATTACAACCTTAGAAACAAAAAATTATACTGGTCCAAAGAGCTTAAAGAACTATTTCAGCTATCGCATGACCATTCTACAAAAATAGAGGACATTTTGGGTTTCTTTGCTTCTGAAGAAGAGAAGAAAACGATTAAAGAGCTCCTGCATCGAGCCGTAAACTCTGGAAAACCGTGGAACAAAAACCTAAGGGTAAAGACAAAAAAAGGAAACATCATTTGGGCCAATACCATTGGTAGGCCAAAGTTTAAAAATGGCAAATGTGTCCGTATTATTGGTACTATTCAAAACATTCAGGATAGTTTTGTTCCGGAAGCGGCGGCCAAAGTTAGCTTACCCATCAAAACAACTTGGGAATTCATCAATGACCTTCCCGTAGGCACGGCCATAATTGATATATCCACAGGAAAAATAGTGGATCTTAACCATAGCCTTACCAACCTATTGGCCGTTTCAAAACTTACATTACTTGACAAACATTTTAAAAACTTTCTTTGGTTTACGGGAAATGAACAGCGACAGTGGTATAAATCCCTTATGGTCAATAATTGTATCCATGGTATTGAGAAAGAAGTGTTCACAAAAAACAGACACCAAAAAATAATAGTAAGGATACATGGGAAACGACTAAAGAACACTAATTTCTTATTGGTAAGCTGTGAGGATGTCACTGCTTTCCATGCCAAGGAAAGTCTTTTACAAACCAAGCTCTCCACGGCCAACCAAGAGCTAGATAAGTTTACCCACTTTGCGCATATCGCTTCCCACAATCTCAAGGGTCATGCTACTAATTTTGATCTTTTGCTGAATTTCTTAAATAATGAGCAAGATGAACAGGAGCGTGCAAATTTGTTGAACATTCTTTTTCAGTCCACAGAAAGCCTTACCTCGAGTATTAAAGGGTTGCGGGAATTGGTGACCATAAGACATCAAGCAAAGGAAGACAAAACGGCCGTTGTACTTAGCGACATTGTTTATAAAACGCTACAGAACAACAACGGACTCATAAAACAGCACAAGGTTAAAATCCATAATGAGGTTACGGACACCTTTAAGGTAAATGGCATTCCCGTTTATGTGGAAAGCATTATTTCCAACCTGCTCATCAATGCCATAAAATTTAAGAATACCAATGAAAAGCCATATGTGATTATTTCTGCGGAAACCATTAATGGGTTTGATGTGCTCTCAATAGAAGATAATGCGGTAGGTGTTGATCTTTCCAAAAACGGTGATAAAATCTTCCAACTCTACAAAACCCTTCAAAATATGGACAGTACCAGCGGTATGGGTCTTTATCTGGCCAAATACCAAATAGAACTTATGGGGGGTAAAATTGTCGTAGACAGTGAATTGGGCAAAGGAAGCAACTTTAAAGTATATTTTCCAAAAAACAAAGAAAGCTCAGGACAGGACCATGGCCATGGGGCATAACTACAAGTATTGTGTCCTTTGATGATGCCATAGATGATATTATGTTGAAGAAAATGTCCGTCCCCAAAAAGGTCGGGCATTTTTTATGGGCACTTTTGGCTATTTGCTTACTTTTAGGCATGCCAAAACTTAAGGTTTGTGAACTTTTTGCCGGTGTAGGCGGATTTCGTTTGGGTTTGGAAAAAACCAACGGATTTGAAGTCGTATGGAGCAACCAATGGGAACCCGCAACAAAAACCCAACACGCCTCCATGGTCTATGAGGCCAGGTTTGGAGGGCAAAACCATTCCAATGCCAATATAGAAACCGTGCCAACCAAAGATATTCCGGATCATGATGTACTGGTCGGTGGATTTCCCTGTCAAGATTATTCCGTGGCCACAACGCTTAAAAACTCCAAAGGTCTTTTGGGTAAGAAAGGGGTGCTTTGGTGGTCCATACATCGCATTTTGGAAGAAAAGGCCAATAAGCCCAGCTATCTGATTTTGGAAAATGTGGACCGCTTATTAAAATCCCCTTCTGCTCAGCGCGGGCGGGATTTTGCCATTATGCTAAAGAGTTTAGGACAATTGGGCTATGCCGTTGAATGGAGGGTCATTAATGCCGCCGAGTATGGTATGCCCCAACGCAGACGTAGGGTGTTTCTGGTGGCGTATCATAAAAAAACCGCTCTTTTTAAACATCTTAGTACCCAAGGTGTAGAAAGTACTTTAATGAAACAAGGGGTTTTGGCCAACGCTTTTCCTTGCAGCAGAATACAAGAAAAAGGAGCTGTTGACCTACAGCAAAGCCTACTTGATATTTCGGAATCCTTCAACAAAAAGGGGGGGATGTCCCCTTTTCAAAATAGTGGGTTTTTCATTGGTAATACCGCAACTACCGTAAAAACCAAGCCCGTTTTTAACGGGCCATCCATTGTTCTAAAGGACATATTACAAAAAGAACAAGTAGCTGATGAGTTTTATATAGATGCTTCCCATTTGGACAAATGGCAATATTTAAAAGGGGGTAAAAAAGAAGTTCGACGAACCAAAGCTGGTTTTCAATACAACTATGCTGAAGGGGCCATGGTCTTCCCAGATGCTTTGGACAAACCTTCAAGAACCATTATCACCGGTGAAGGAGGGAAATCCCCGTCCCGATTTAAGCATGTGGTACACACACCAAAGGGATTGCGCAGATTGACCCCTTTGGAGTTGGAGCGCCTAAATACTTTTCCTGACAACCACACCCAATTGGAGGGTATTACGGATGCTAAGCGGGCCTTTTTTATGGGAAACGCCTTAGTGGTTGATATCGTTGAAAAAATAGGAAAATCCCTGATTAACCACTTGGAAAACCCAAACTCTTGAAAAGTTCCTTTTATAAAGATCTGGAAAAAGAAAAACAGTTGGCCGCCTATTTGGATGTTTGTTATGCGGACTCCCTTAAATACTATAGCTTTCAACGTATGCTAGACGTCAGATCCCAAAAACAGGGGGTTGATCTCTATTTTAAACATCATGTTAGCGGAAAAACATATGCCGTTGACGAAAAGGCCCAGTTGGATTATGTAAATGAGGATTTGCCCACTTTTGCTTTTGAGCTTTCTTATGTAAAGAACGGTAAAGAAAAAACAGGTTGGCTCTTGGACGACACCAAGAAAACCGAATTTTATGCGCTGGTCACTGCGCTTTTTTTGGATGACCAAGAATACTCTTCTTGTAAGATAACTATTGTAAGCCGTAAAAAACTACTTGAGAAGTTGAGCGACCTTGGCCTTGATATGAACTATTTGAAGAACCATAGAGACGCAGCCTCCCATGGGCGAATATTGTTAAAACAACTAAACCCTAAAAAAGAAGGCTACCTCTTTTTCTCTTCCAAAAACAAAGCGGAACGGCCTTTAAACTTAATACTTAAACTAGAGTGGCTGATTGATAATAAGATTGCCAAACGACTTTTTTAAACTTTTTGCTTTCTCTTTTTGGTTTGTGACCCACAATTAAAAATACTGGTTATAACCCTATGTCAGCATCTAATTTCGTATCATTCTAATGTGTGGAATACCATCTTCTAAATAGCCCTCCCCTTCTTGATTAAAGTTCAAATCCTTATAGAATTTCAGAAGATACGTTTGCGCCGATAATTCTATAGTACATGCTCCAAAATGTTTTTCAATAGTGTCAATAGAAGTTTCCATAATAGCTTTTCCATAGCCATATGCGCGGTACTGCGCTTTAACCGCTACCCTACCTATGCTTGGGTTTTTAAAATAATCCCCTCCCTTAAAAATACGCGTATAGGCTACCAATTGATGGTCCACATATCCACAAACGTGTAGGGCTTTCTGGTCTTTTCCGTCCACATCTTGATAAACACAGTTTTGTTCTACCACAAAAACCTCGCTGCGCAGTGCTAAAATTGCGTAGAGTTCAACTGTGGTAAGATCAGAAAAGTTATTGACACTGATTTCCATATAAATCTTGTACAATGATTTTCTTTTTTGGATATGAACATGATGGTTGTTCTTGTAATCGCATCCTATTATCCAAGTTTTAGATACAGGGCATCTTCTCTATCCGTCTTTCATGCCTACCGCCTTCAAAAGAAGTATTCAAAAAGGTTTCCACCATTTCCAGCGCCTGTGGCAGTGCAATAAAACGGGCTGGTAAACTAAGTATATTGGCATTATTGTGCTCCCTGGCCAAAGCTGTAATTTCTTTATTCCAGCAGAGTGCCCCACGAACTTGTTGATGTTTGTTGATCGTCATACTGGCACCATTTCCACTCCCGCAAATAACAATACCATAATCAACCGAACCATTTTCTACGTCTTTGGCCACAGGATGCGCAAAATCCGGATAATCTACACTATCCGTACCATTGGTGCCATAATTAATAACTTCAATATCCTTGGATTTCAAAAATCCTATAATGGCAAGTTTGTATTCTGTTCCAGCGTGGTCGTTACCAATAGCTATTTTCATGGTTCTTTTGTTTTGTAAACGACCTCTTGGTATTCTCAAGAGGTATTGGTTTGACTAATAAATTAAGATAAAGACAAACCCAACAATATTTGCCCTTCCTTAATCATACTACACAAAGGTACAATACTTTTAATTTCACCTTGTTAACAGCAGACCATAAAAAAAACGTAGTTTACTTTAAATCAAGTATTTAAAAAAACACCTTATTTGTTGACAACATGAAGAGAACTATTCCCAACAAAAATTTGAATAGTTCCAAAAAAAATCTATTACAATAATGTTATTACTATTTCCCTATAAATCCTTTAATAGTTTACCACCAACTATCAATATCCAATACCCAGTAATTAACAACCAATCTCTTATATTTTATTAAAAAAAGAATGTTGATAGCGCTTATCAAAAACTGTGTAAAAACCTATTAGTTGATTGAAATAGAGCAATTAAAGCATTGTATAAATTGTCAATAAAACGTAAGGTTTGTTCAAAGCAAGGATATATACTATTTTTTATTGCACTTATCCACAAGCTATAATAACCACCATTTTTATTTAAAATTTAAAAAAAAAAAATTGATATATATAGTTGTTCATAAATAACGGCATTATTGGTAATAGCTGTACTGTTCCCTTATGGGGCAGATTATAATTCGTAATTTTCCATTAAATCTAAATGTTGAATGGCAAAGAAAAAGAAAAGAGCAAGGAGCCAACGAAAGAATGAAATTACAAAAGGTATTTTCACCGTTTTAGAAAAAGAACCTTCCAAATCCTTTAACTACAAACAAATAGCGACCAAATTAGGAATTACGGATACCCAAGGACGTAATGATTTGATACAACGACTAGGGCAGTTAAAACAAAAGGAACGAATTACGGAGGTTGAACGGGGAAAGTTTAGAAAAATAGCATCTCAAGAACCCGCTTTGGAAGGTACGGTAGATCTTACTACCAGTGGTAACGCTTATATTATGGTTGATGGTATGGATGACGATATTTTTGTCCCTGGCCATAAATTAAATGGTGCATTCCATGGTGATTTAGTAGAAGTTGCAATAGCCCCTAAGCGAGGTAAGAAGAAATTGGAGGGCCGTATAAATACGATTATTAAAAGAAAGAAAACATCGTATGTTGGTGTGGTTGACAAACAAAAAACATTTGCTTTTGTACGACCCACGGACAATAGGATGTATACGGATATTTTTGTTCCCCTTGATCAACTTAACAAAGCAGAAGATGGAGACAAGGTTCTGGTCGAACTCGGGGAGTGGCCAAAAGACAGGGATTCCCCTTATGGAAAAGTGGTTCAAATATTGGGAAAACCGGGGGAACACCATACGGAAATCCATTCTATCCTAGCGGAATATGGGTTACCGTATGAATTTCCGCATGAAGTTGAGCAATATGCAAATACCCTCGATACCACTATAAAAACAGAGGAGATCAAAAAACGCCGCGACATGCGGGAAGTGTTGACGTTTACTATTGACCCAAAAGATGCCAAGGATTTTGATGATGCGCTTTCTTTTCAAATTTTGGATAATGGTAATTATGAAATTGGTATACACATAGCGGACGTTTCCCATTATTTACAGCCCAATACTATTTTGGATGAAGAAGCATATGACCGGGCAACTTCTGTCTATTTGGTTGATCGTGTAGTCCCTATGTTACCAGAGGTATTGTCCAACAATGCTTGTTCTTTGCGACCAAAAGAAGAAAAGTACACCTTTTCCGCTATTTTTGAAATGGACCCCAAAGCCAAAATCAAAAAACAATGGTTTGGAAGAACGGTTATTGATTCCAACGAACGTTTTGCGTATGAGGAAGCGCAGTATATTATAGAGCACAAGAATGGCAATATTCCAAAAGAAGTATCTATAAGGGATGGGGCGTATACCGTATCCAAAGAAATTGTGGAAGCAACGCTTACTTTGGATACTTTGGCAAAAACCATGCGCAAAGAGCGTATGTCCGCAGGTGCTATTTCCTTTGATAAAGTGGAAGTGCGGTTCAATTTGGATGAAAACAATGAGCCTGCAGGGGTTTACTTTAAGGAGTCTAAAGATGCCAATAAGCTTATCGAAGAATTTATGTTGTTGGCCAATAGAAAAGTAGCAGAGTTCATAGGAAAACAAAACCCTAAAAAGACTTTTATATATCGTATTCATGACGAGCCAGACGAAGAAAAATTAATGGCTTTGAACAATGTGATATCTAAATTTGGTCATAAAGTGAATTTAATGGACAAAAAATCCATTAGCAGTTCCCTTAACCAATTGTTACATAATGTAAAGGGTAAAAAAGAACAAAACCTGGTAGATACTTTAACTATCCGTAGTATGAGCAAAGCAATTTATACTACGGATAATATTGGTCATTACGGACTCTCTTTTGATTATTATTCCCATTTTACATCACCAATTAGAAGGTATCCAGATGTTATGGTACACCGTTTGTTACAGCATTATTTGGATGGCGGAAAAAGTACCAAGGAAGAGGTTTATGAAGCAAAATGCAAACATTCTTCCAATATGGAAGTATTGGCTTCAAGTGCAGAAAGGGATTCCATTAAGTACATGCAGATAAAATTTATGCAGAACCATAAGGATAAGGAATTTCTAGGGGTCATTTCTGGGGTAACGGAATGGGGCATCTATGTTGAAATCATAGAAAATAAATGCGAAGGAATGGTTAGGATCAGGGATATTAAAGATGATTATTATAATTTTGATGAAAAGCAGTATGCCATTGTAGGGGAACGCTTTAAGAAAACCTATCAACTTGGGGATGAGGTTATGGTTATGGTCAAAAATACGGACTTGGTCAAAAGACACTTGGATTTTGTTTTATTAGGTAAAAAATAATCCCTGTTTTTAAAATGGATTTTAGTAATTATCAGTAAAAAATAGATAGGTGTATTTTAGGCTTCTTTGTTGGTAATAAAAATAAACGATGAAAAAATATTGTGCTTTCTTAACATTGTTTTTTGTGGCAGTTGTATTAATGGCACAAGAAGAAAACCGTATTCAAGAATTACGGGCTTTTACAGAAGTAAAAGGTTTTGACGGTATTTCTATCAACTTGATAAAATCCAATGAAAACAAAGCTGTTATTAGCGGTGCAAATACCCAAAAAGTTTCCATTGTAAACAATAAAGGAAAGTTAAAAATCCGAATGAATATTGATAAAATTTTTAGTGGATATCGCACATTTATCAACCTTTACTTTACGGATGAATTAAAAATTATAGATGTTAATGAAGATGCTAGGATTAGTTCTGCAGAAGTTTTTGAACAAGATATTTTAGAACTTAAGGCACAGGAAGGCGGGGAGCTGGAACTAAATTGTCATACAGAACAATTACTTGTAAAGGCCGTAACGGGCGGTACTATTATTACTACGGGTTTTACGGATAACCAAGATATTAAGATCAATACAGGAGGCACTTACAAAGGCAGTTTGTTTAAAAGCAAGTTTACTACAGTTTCGGTGAATGCTGGAGGTAATGCGTCACTATATGCTACCAAGTATGTGAAAGCAGACGTAAAAGCCGGGGGACTCGTACAGGTATACGGAGATCCAGAAAAAATGGATGAAAAAACCGTCTTTGGAGGCAAAATTGAACGGGTAGACAACTAATAATGATAGAAGATGTACAGGCGGCGATTCCTTTAGGCTTTTTGCTAAGCTTTATGGTAGGGCCTGTATTTTTTGTTCTATTGGAAACGAGCGCTACGAAAGGGTTTAGGGCTGGTTTGTCTTTTAATATAGGCGTGGTCTGTGCAGATATTGTTTTTCTCTTTATTGCTTATTTCAGCAGTTTCCAACTCTTGGAAAATCTAAGCAACCAACCGGGATTATATGTGTTTGGAGGAACTATTATTCTTATTTATGGTATTGTATTGTTCGTCAAGAGGCAGCTAAAAAAAGAAGAGGTAAAACTTAACAAGAAAAGTTATTTGGGCCTTTTGGCAAAAGGTTTTTTACTCAATTTTATCAATATTGGCGTTTTGGCGTTTTGGTTGGTTATCCTTTTAACGGTTGGCCCTAGCGTAGATAATGATTCCAATAGGATTATGGTATTCTTTGGCACTACTTTAGGAACGTACTTTACGGTAGACCTTTTTAAAATTCTGTTGGCCAAACAACTTAGAAAAAAATTGACCCAACAACGGGTGCGTTTACTAAAAAAAATATTGGGCGTTGTGCTCATAATATGCGGTATGGTACTGATTACCAAAGGATTTTTACCAAAGGACCAATTTAATATTAAGGACGGGATAGAACGTATTAAATAAAAAACCCCGAGAAATCCGGGGTTTTAGAGGCATCGAGCGGATTCGAACCGCTGTACAAGCTTTTGCAGAGCTGTGCCTAGCCACTCGGCCACGATGCCCTTTTAATGCTGCAAATGTACCACGTTAATTGTTGGTTTCCAAAAGTAGAAAAAAGGGTTTTTTGGTGCAGAATACCGAACTTTTTGGAAAGACAGCTTCTTTTTTATTAAGATATTAACTGGTAAGAATCACGGAAACACTTTCCACATCACCGCCAATAGGAGGGTTTATTTTTGAAACGGACACTTCCGCATGATCAACGGTAGGGATTTCATTGGAAATACGATCTAATATTCGTTGGGCCACATGCTCCAGGAGTTTGGATTTAATGGCCATTTCTTCTTTTACAATGTTGTTGAGATGAACATAATCTACAGTGTCATTAAGCCTATCGGTTTTAGCTGGTTTGGCCAAAGAACCGCAGACTTCTACATCAACCCGATAATCACTTCCAATGATGCCTTCCTCTTTTAAGCATCCATGTTGCGCATGCACGCGGATATTGTTCAATCTTATTTTACCCATATCAATGTTGAATACCCGGCAAAATTAAGATATTAAGCCTTAACCATTAATAGGTACACCTACAATTACTTATTCCTTGAAAAAGGTCCATACCTACGGTAACTACATGTGTTCCCGTACTAAAACCTAATATCTCATTGGTAATTACCTGATAAGAATACCCAAAATAGAAATTGTTTTTCTTAAATCCAGCTATTGGTGCTATATACAAAGGTGTGCCCAATTGGTCATTAAGAAAACGATACGTAAGTCCTAGATAATAATAATCTTCAAAATCATGAAACCGTACTTTTGTGTTCAAATCTGTAACAGAACGTCCATCACTCTCAAAGTATTGAAAGAAGACGGAAGGTTCTACCTCTATTTTACTGTTTTTATTTTTGAGAAAACTATATCCTACATATGCAAAATAGTTTCTTAAGGTATTGGGCTCAAAAGTAGGATTAAAGGATTCCAAGTTTTTTGGTAAAATATTGGATGCGTTTAAGCTAAGAAAAAAGTTGTCGTAGCGGTAAAGTGCGCCAATATCAAAGTTATGGTTGACCGTGGCCCTGTCATCTGTAGGTAGCTGTCCGTTTTGTATGTTAAAGTTCTCCACATCAATTCGAAATTGGTTGAAGTTGTAAGAGAGACCAAAAGAAATAAACTCATCTTCATAGCGGTCTAGGGTCAAATGATGGGCAAAAGAGACCCTGGCACCCCTCTGGCGGGTATTTCCATTGCTGTCATTATACATTAACATTCCAATTCCCGATCGGTTACCAATACGGGCGTCTGCCGCCAAACTTTGGGTGTCCGGCGCGTCTTGGATACCTACCCATTGGGTTAGGCCGTTCAAACGCACTTTAATATGATCACCAACACCGGCATAGGTGGGTGACAAGACAAACGGATTGTCCGCTATGTATTGGGATAATTGTGGCACTGTGAGTTCCTGTCCTGTGGTTATAAGGGTCGTCAGGAACGCAAGCATGAAGATTTGGGTCTTTGTCATGGCTCTTGTAGGTTAAAACTTTATTGGCATCGCCAAAGGGCATACTACCCCAAGGCTTGCATTGAAATTAAAATCTTTTTTCTTGCAAATGCCCCGTGAACTTGCCACGGGGTAGTTGACTATCGATACAATGTGAAGTTTCCAACAAATTCCCTGTCGTCCGTTTCACCTTGTAGCTTTATCACATACCAGTAATCACCGGTAGGTAGGTCGTGATTTTGATAGATTCCATCCCATGGATCGCTATCGATATTCATCCTATAGAGCTCTCTACCATAACGATCAAAAATGATGGTTAGTATGTTTGGAAACGCCTCTTGGTTGCGGGGTCTCCAGACATCGTTCAATCCATCGCCGTCAGGGGTAAAGAAATCCGGGATTTCAATATCTATAAATTCTATAAAAATCTCTGCTATTGATTCACATCCGTTGGCATCTACCAAACGCACTATATAGGTATCCGTTCGGTTAATGATAAAGGTATTATCCGTGCCATTATCGACATCACCGAAATAGAAGGTATACTCCTCCATACCACCTTCAGCAACCGCGGTTATCTCATTGATGTTATTTTGTTCCAAAGACAAGATTAAGGGCTCAAAGCCTTGAATTTCAAAGTCAATCTCGTTGATACAACCATTGGAATGTGCAATGGTCAACGTATGCATCCCCGGGGTCAAACCAGTGAAATCTGGATTAAGTTGCATGGTTGTAGGATCGGTAGAATCTATGTTGTACAACACATCATTGGCCACACTACTGTCTTCTAGAACGACCTCCAAGCTATTGTTGGGAACGCTGCCCGTACACTCATAAATTGGAGTAACCGTTGCATTAAGATTGACACCAGGATCAATCTCTACAATAATATCCGTTTCACATCCCTGCGCATCCACAACAAAAACCACATAGGTTCCGGCAGCAAGGTTTTCGAACAATACCTGGTCTTGAACAAAATCCCCCGCTTGGTTGGAGTTCAAACTGGTACTATATGGAGCGGTACCGCCAATAATTTCCAGTTCAAACAAACCGTCGTCACTTCCAACACACACTTCATCCATTTGGTTGATAACGGTAGCCTGCAATGGATCTGGAGTTTCCAGTTCATAATCGAACACCTCAAAACAACCATTTTGATCTTGTGCTATTACGGTATATAAACCAGCCCCTAGGTTGGTGAACGAGTTTACATCATCAAACTGGTTCAAATTGGGCGAAATGGCATACTGATAACCTCCCGCACCTCCCGCTAAGGTAACCGTAATACTACCATCGTCCCCACCGGAACAACTTGGGTTAACAACATTTTCCGTAAAGGTCAGCGGTGTGGGTTCCATAACGGGCACATGAATCGCATTAGCCGTACAGTCACCACTTAGCACATTAACATAGTAGTTGCCCTGCGGCAGGTTTCTAAATTCACCTAACTGTTGCGGCCCGGCAATTCTAGAAGTGGCACTTAAAGAACTATCCGTGTATAATTCATACATATAGTCCCCTACACCGCCATCTGCGTCCGCAAAAATGATCGCGGTTGCCTCACCGTTACAATTGATGCGCGCCGCATCGTCATTTACGAACAGTTCCAAAGGCGCAATGGCATCTTCCGTTATCTCATTGGAACTAATGGAAATACAATTATTGTCATCCCTTACAAAGTAACTGTAGGTGCCATCACCAAGCCCTGTAAATACATGTGTATTTGGGCCATTGGCATTGTTCATTGCAAAGAAGTTGGTGCCGTCCTCACTGTACTCATAAGGCCCGGTTCCACCAGAAGCAGCAAGCTCCAAAATTGCGTCTGAACTACAGCTTAGCGGTGTTAGCAGCACCAATTGTGCATTTACTTGGGTAGGATTTGTAATGACAACCCTATTGGTTTCCACAGAACAACCGTTATCATCCGTTACACGCACTTCATAGAAACCTGCACCTAATCCATTGAACGTATCTGTAGTTTGTTTTGCCGAAGTTTGTAAGGGTGTTGTTGCGCTACCATCAGCATAGATCAGCAGTTCATATTCGTATACGGCGACTACATTTCTTGGACCTACGGTTGCGGTAAGGGATGCGTCATCGTCCCCAAAACAAACCAAAGAACTTGCTGTCAAGGATGCTGATATATCATCTGGTCTTACCAAAGTTATAGTATCATCAAATGTACAACCTGTAGTATCCGTAACGGTAATGGTGTAATCACCAGCGGAAAGGTCGGTAAAGGTGGTTCCAAAACTATTGGTTTCGGTATAAGTTTGTCCCGTAGTA
>CALGQU010000065.1 GCA_937959125.1 uncultured Croceitalea sp. | reverse complement strand
CTTCCAATAATGTTATCAAGGTATCCAACCTCATTCTCAAGGCTTCTCATACGCTGCCAAGAGTTGTTTACTTCTTGCAGTTTGGTTGCAGCTTGTTTACAATTACGATAGGAATCCAAGGTCAACTTCACCGATCTTTTATAGCCTGTAAGGGCCATTAAGCAAATAATTACTATGAGCGCAAAAAACTTTTGTTTGTAGGATAGGTTTTCAAACATCGAATCTTACCGTTAGTTTTACTTTAAACGTATTTACTTTTCCATTCTTGGTAAAGTCCATAATTTCCAAGTTGTCTACCCATTTTAAGGTTTTAACCGCCTTGATCCATTGGGTAAAGGCCCCGTTGGAAAGTGCGGAACCTTCAATTTCAATGCGGTTATGTTGGAATTGAATTTTTTCTTTTGGCTTAATTTTCTTGACTGAAGGAAATGTATTCAAGACCGTTAACGATACCTCTTCCGGAACCTGTTTGGTTATCTGCAGCACATAATACGTTAAGAAATTACTATCGCTTAAGCCGGATTCATTAAGCATTGCCTCTTTATTCCCTTTATCTTCCTGCAGGTTGATCATTTTGTTATACGCCACGTTTTGTTCTTCAATTTTCACCTGAAGATCCAAGTATTTATCTTGGTAATATCCAAGTAACAGGTAGCTGGTCAACAATACGATCAGAAAGCTGGGCAAGGCAATCATACCCGTTGTATCAAAGGCTTTTTTAAACCTATACTCTTGCCGTTTTTCCAACAGGAAACCAGTATCCCTTAATGATGCGAGATTTGGATATAGGTAATTAACGATCGCCGCAAAGGGAAGCAGATACTGCCGGAAGAGTTGTTCTTCCCCAATATCATAAACTTCTGAATCGCCATCGGCCAAATTTTGATGTTTGCCAAGTTCCGTCAAAACATCTTTTTCAAACGCCATGGAATAGCCATCCACATTGATGGCCGGGGTTTTACCGAGCAACGGTTTAATGGAATGTACCACTAAGGGGCCAATTGCAATGTCAATAATGGAAAGTCCCAATTGTGCTATATCATCTAATATACCGTTGACATCCCTTTTTCGTACTACACTTACAAACCATTCTTTTTCTTGCTGAAGTTCATACCAATAAAAATCATCGGGATCAGAATTAAAGAGAATTCCAGATTCGTACCCTGCTTTGCTTTCCGTCTTTTTTGTAATGATACGTTGGCCAGAGAATACCATTAAAACCGGAAGGTTTTTAGGCACCTTTGCCGCCAGTTCTTCCAAACTTTTTGCCGTAAAACTTTTTTGGATTTCCAGTTGTTCCTTGGTCACTTGGGTTTCAACAACATGAAAAAGAGTACCGTCATCATGCAACACTGCATTGATAGCCAAGTGCTTTTTTGATCCGCTTATCTTTTTTAAGAATTCTTTCCAATCCATCTTAGTACACTAAGGTAGGTTTTATGAAAACATGGAGTTTTGATTTTTCCTTGGATTTCTGCCTTCCGCTAAAAAACCATTTTATAACGGGTATCCTAGATAAAAAAGGAGTGCCGGTACCTGAATTTTCCTTTTCAAGCTCGTCCAAACCGCCAAGTAAGATCATTTCATTATTCTTTACCCGTATCAGTGATTCAAATTTTTGGGTGGTCTTATCCGGTGGGGCATTCTCTCCCGCCCTACCCAAAAAAGCACTTTTTTCGACCACTACTTCCAAGGTTATGTGCTCATCCAAGGAAACATAGGGCAATATATCTACGCTTAAATTTGCCTCAGTAGGTTTCCACTGCCCGGATTGTAATATATTATCATTGACCCCAGTATTGATCAGCCTGTTGGTTTGTTCAAAATAATAGTTGGTCTCCCCAATAGAAATATTTGCCCTGTGCCCACTTAAAGTAGCGATTTTTGGGGTGGATTTTAGTGAAATAATGGAGTTGTTTTCCAGAGCGGAAAGGTTTGCATAAAAATCCCGGGATACTTTCCCTAGATTTATGATTCCCAGACCATTAAACGAATCTATTAAATTATTGATGGATTGCGCATTTAGGGTGACGTCCGTTGTTGGAAAAAGAACCCCCTGCGTTTGGACATTCTCGCTTCCATCCCCCAGGATGGCCTGGAGGCCGGTTTGGACATCGTGGGATTTTTGATATTGTACGATAAGCACTTCTATTTGCACTAAAGGCACCACCTTATCAAGACTTTGTATAATTTGTTTTAACTGGTCTATTACAGGTCTGGACCCAGATACCAATAATCCGTTAAGTTCTATGAACTCCTGTATTTCCACATCTTCCAACCAGGCTTTGGGAAGTACGTTAAGTACATTCTCAATCGTCCGGTTTTCCAATTGGATAAGCTCTGAGACCCGCAATCCCTCAGAAGTCCGCAATCCTATGAGATAGGAGTCCTCCCATTTTTTAGAAGTATAGATTTCCCCTTTTAACACATGGTCCAATAGGTTGTCAAAATCAATATTATCCACTTCCATGGACACAAAAACGTCTTCGGGTTTTTGGTAAAAAAAATAATTGATACCCAATAATTCCGAAGCTTCTGAAATTAAGGTGGTGGCATCTGCATCATTGGCACTTATGGATAGATAGCCATTTTCATTCAATTCAATATCCAGGGTACCTGGTCCCCTGCTTTTTGTTTTGGTACCAGAAGCTAGACGTCTCCCCCTATTGGTTGTGGTACGGGGCGTGTTGGCAGCACCTGCTGGTTCCTCTTCTTTTTTTGATAGGAAATAAAAACCGTTCTCATCAATGGTGGCACTCATTTGATTGGATTTGGCAATCATCTCCACTACTTGTTCAAAAGGCCTGTTTATAATGTAGGCAGAGACCCTCATGTCCTTAACTTCTGGAGAAAGAACAATGTTTTTATTAGAAAGCTCCGTAATGGCTTCTGCTACCAACGGAAGGGAATCATTCCTTAATTTTACGGATAGAAATTGATTTGCCTTATTAAAGGTAACATCAATCTTTTTCTTTGGTTTTTCAACCTTTTCCTCTTTTTTGACCTCTTTTTGTTTGAAGGTGATGATATCGTTCATAAAATCAACCTCCAACTCGTATTTGTTGATCAGGAAAATATAAACATCCTTAACTTTTAAATCAAAGAATTTGCTTACCACAGGTTGGGTAAGGCTTGGGTCAACACTAACATTTAAGCGATGCTCTTCTGCAATGGACGTTATTATCTCATACAAGGTAAGACCGGAAACGTCCAATTCCGTTATTTCATCCAGACCCGGTTTGGCTTCTGCCATTTCCATAAAAAGAGCTTCCAAATTGGTTGGGTCCTCCTGCGAAAACAGGGTGCCGCCACATATTAGGAGCATACAAAACAAAGAAAATATTTTTCTCATCATCGGCCAGATTCTATTATAATTGAGTACACCTCTTCTATAGAAGTTATACCGGAGATAACCAATTCCATTGCCTTATCGGCCAAACGGGAATAGTTTTTTTTCGCAATATAGGTTTCCAGATCCAAATCACCGCGTTTTATTTTTTGTGCAAGCGAATTGTCCATTGGAATAATCTCATATATTGCCGTTCGGCCCCTGTATCCCGTAAAATAACAATCTTCACACCCTACAGCCTTCCAGTGCCTTTCCAATCCATTGAACCTATTCCCTGAAAAGGTGATTTTATCCAAGTCACTTTCAGCCTTGCAGGTATCACAAAGCTTTCTGAGCAATCTTTGGGCAACACTGATAATTAGGGTTTCCGCTATTAAAAAGGCCGGGATACCCATGTCTACAAGTCTCGAGATAGTACCGACCGCAGAGTTCGTATGGATCGTAGACAATACCAAATGCCCCGTAAGGCTAAGCCTAATGGCCATCTCTGCAGTAGATTTATCCCTAATTTCACCTAGCATTATTATGTTAGGGTCCTGCCTTAAAAAGGATTTAAGGGTTCTTGTAAACGATAGACCAATGTCTTCCCTTAATTGAACTTGATTAATCCCCTTTAATGTGTATTCTATAGGATCTTCGACCGTTAAAATATTGATTTCCGGTTTGTTCAACATTTTAAGACTGGCGTAAAGCGTTGTAGTTTTACCTGATCCCGTAGGACCACTAATAAGGATGATTCCCTTAGATGATTTTAAAGCCTCTAGATAGGTCTTCTTTTCATTGGGCATCATTCCTAATTTATCTATATTAAGATGGGCCGTATCCCTACCTAAAATACGCATCACTATTTTTTCTCCATATAAGGTGGGCAAAATGGATACCCTAATATCAAAATCGTCATAACTGATCCTACCATCTTGTGGCAATCTTTTTTCCGTAATATCAATATGGGATTTTATCTTGATCTTATTGACAATTTCAAGATAATCCGAATTATCCATCTTATACTTTACAATAAGCTTACCGTCTATCCTATACCGAACCCTGCATTCTTCTTGGAACACCTCTAAATGGATATCACTACAACCTATTGCCTTTGCCTCATTGATAAGCTTTTCTAGAAAATCTTGCGAATCGGCCTCAATTCTCTTTGGGTTTCCTTCTTTCCCTGCAATGGTATCCCCTCTTCTATAGTATACTAAAAGTGCCTTTTTAACCAATTCCCGGGAAGTCATTTCTAAAAAAACCCTTTGCCCCAAAATCAACTCCAACTCTTCCTTTAAAGTATCAAAAAACCTAGTCTCGTCAACAAAAAAAACAATGCCATTATCGTTCTCTTCCCTAGGTACAATGCCGTAGGAATTGGCCAATTCTGAATTGATGATTTGCTGTGTTTCTACAGAGATTTCGATAGCGTTCACAAGGAGTTCGGTTGGTTTATGGTTTTTTGGTTAAATAAAGGTTGTTTTAAAAAGGTCCATTTTAAAAAAAAGAAAACTTACTTTGACCATAAACATAAAAAGAGCCATTAAACCCGCTAACGGCACTAATTCTACATAATTGGGAACCATAGTAAGAAGCGTATGGACAATGATGGTAAAGAGCATTCCCGTTATAAAAAAAAGAATAAAATTTTCCGTAGAAAAAAAAGGTGCCATCGATGCAAAAAAGAGAAAATCACCTAGACCTACACTATGTAAAAGGTTTGTTGCTTTCCTATTTTTAATGCTGATGTAAATGAACAATCCCCCAAAGGTGAGTGACAGAAAGACAATGTTGTACACCAAAACTTTAAGGCCCATTCCTGAGGAAAAAAAAAGATACACGCCAAGGGCACTTATAAGAATCGGTAATGAAATATGAATTGCCCTATGCTTGAGATCTTGAACAAAAACAAGTACCAGTAGGACCAGTAGAAAAGCATTGATGAATATCTGCATGCGTCAGTCTTTGATCACTTCTTTTAAAATCTTCTTTTCATCTATTTCCCAAGTATTAAAATTTCCATCGGCATCAAAATCCGATAGTGATGTTGCCCTGGCCTTAAAGCTGTTGGTAGATGCTTCAACAATTTCAATTCTATAGACTGCCTGCCCTCCATTATCCAAGGTAGGCGCATGTTCAAAACCAATTTCCTCAAAATCAGTGGAGTATCTGGATTGCCTATAGAAAAAACTTTTCTGTAAGCCATAAAGATGATTAAGCATGCTCTGGGCTTCAATAGATTTTGCCTGGGAGACCACCGAAGTCTGACTTGGTAGTACCAAGAGCAATAAAATACCGATAATACAAAGAACGATCAACATTTCCGTCATGGAATAGGCCTTTACGTATCCTTTGCGCTTTCCTGTGCGGGTTGGCCCAACCCTCTTCTTTCGTTTTAAAATATTCATCCTTTAATTTTTAAGCCCCATTTATTATTTTACTTAAATCAAACATAGGTGCGTACATAGCCACCATAACAATACCGACTATCGCGCCAATAAAAACGATGATCAAAGGCTCCATGACCACACCCAACATTTTTGTTTTATGCTCTACCTCTTCATTATATTCTTCTGCCAATCTCCCAAACATGGTATCCAATTCGTTGATTTCCTCCGCAACGGACACCATGGAAATCAACTTATTCTCATAAATGCTATGTTTTCGCATTGCATTGGAAAGGGATGAGCCTCTTAAAATATCTTTGCCAATCACATCAATAGAAGCCTCAATAGGATAAAATCCTATCATTCCCTTCACCATATCCAAAGACTCCGGCAAGGAGGTTTTGGCAGTTAGCAATAGATTAAGAAACTGACAAAACCTGGCTAAGTTGATATATTTAACAAGGTTACCAAAATAAGGAACTTTGAGTAAGATTTTGGAAAAAAGACTTCTAAATTTAGAATTTTTACCGTATATCCTTACAAAAACACCGAGTACTAAACAAAAAATTGCTAAGGATAGTATAATAGTGGAAAAGTTCTCTGAAAGCAACAGAATCTTTTTTGTCAATGATGGAAGTTCAGCCCCAAACTGGTTAAAGACCGATTTGAACATTGGAACCACATAATTGAGCATAAAATAAAAAACGCCAAAAGTTAGTACAAGGACAAAAACCGGATAAGTGGCTACGGATACAATTTGTCTTCTTAGTTTTATCTTACGGTTAAAATAACCATGTAATTCCAATAAAACCTCATCCAATTTTTTAGTTTCCTCCCCTATTTTGATACTCGATGTCTCAAAGGCAGAGAACTGCCCTGTATGCTGTAGGGCCTCATGAAAAGTCCTTCCTTTAACTATCTGTTTTTCAATATTGACAATCAAACTTTTTATTGATTTCTTTTTTTGTTGATTGGTCAGTATTTCAAGGGAAGATTTAAAATCTACACCAGCATGTAATACTGTAGCCAAATCTTTATAGAAAGCTTCTTTATCCTTATTTGATAACGTACTTAGCTTTCTAAAATTTGGAAGGATACTAAAAATGGACGGGGAAGGACTTTTTAAGGTTCCTTCCTTTTTCTTTGCTTTATTTACAGCACTTATATCAATTCCCATTGGTGTTATCCGTAGCTTTTATTGATTGATAATCTTTGGTAAGGGTATAGTTTACGGGCTTGTTAAAGAGCATGGTTTCTATAACTAGGGCGTTTACCAGTTGTTCTTTTGTTTTTGGTGTTAAAATCCAGTTTTTCGACACTTTTTTTATTCTTAGACTATCTGTTCTCCCATTTTGTTTTCGGTAGATATAATTCTCAGTTATTGCATAATCCACCGACTTGGTATCGTAAAAAAAAATCTTGAAAGTGTTACCGGAATTGATAATCTTGCCCGCCTTAAAAAAATCTTTTTTTAATTGCAGACAAAAGCCATTCAATTCATTCTGCTCTTTAATACTACTCTGATACATGCTTATTTGCTTTATAAAAGAGGTATACAGAAAATATAGCATTCCAATAATAATTGCCGTTAGCAAAATATTGATCAAAACCTCCATTACCGTGAATGCCTTAACCTTATTCAAAATAATTTTCGTTTTTCATTAAAAAATTATATTCAACAGTATCCCGACTACTTTGGACAATAAAACTCACATGTTTGAGGCTGGCGTTACCTTCAAAATCCGAAACTTTTTTTTGAACAATAAACTGTCCATGCCTATATACATTAGGTTCAAAATCCTGACTTGCCCGT
>CALGQU010000064.1 GCA_937959125.1 uncultured Croceitalea sp. | reverse complement strand
TGAACAATTAGGCGTAGCGATAGCAGAGCCAAATTCCTTCTAGAGCGGTACGTGCTGAACAATTAGGCGTAGGGAATTTCAAATTTTAGATAAGGTCTACCCAAGGTTACCCATGAACAAATCAAGAAAATAGAGATTTTTATAAACAACAGCGGGGCAAGGAAATTGGGCTACTTTTCACCTATTGAAAAATAAGATCAATTTGACCGGTGGCCATTATCACGTGAACATGGCGGGTTGTTAAAATCAATTATTTTTTTCGTTGAGATAAAAATCTTGTAATGTGTAAAAGGCTTTCTTATGAATACCTTGTTCAGAAATTAATCCCTTACGGTTAAAATCTGCTTGAATCCTTCTTAGCAATCTTCTGGGAGATCTAAAATCCATTAATATCCATGGTGACATTCCCGCTAAAAAATCAATATTCCTTAACATTTCTAGATTGTTTATATAGACTTCATTTTGATATTCTTCTGTCCATCTTTCATTTGTTGGGCCGTGTAGTCCTTGTAATGCCCCGGCACCAACCTCACTCATTATCATAGGCTTATTAAAATTGCTTTTCCATTGTATAGTGGCACAAGACTCTGGACTGCCAGAGTACCATCCGCAATAATTGTTTACTCCTATGACGTCCACATATTTTCCAAGAGCATCCTCTATACGCTTTTCATTTTTGCCCCCAGATTGCGTATCTAAAGCGGCAGTGACCAAACGCGAGCTATCCAAACTTTTTACTTTCTTGGTCAAATTGGATAAAAACTGTAGTCTTTCTTTGCCTTCTGGAGTTTCATTGGCTATGCTCCATAGCACAACGGCTGCCCTGTTCTTATCTCTTGATATCATATCTTCCAGTTGCTTTTCTGCGTTGGCATATGTACTTTCATTTCCGAATAGCACCGTCCAGTATACGGGTATTTCGGACCAGACTAACAATCCTATTTTATCAGCTTCCCGGACCATAGTTTCATTATGGGGATAATGTGCCAAGCGTATAAAGTTACATCCCAATTCTTTGGCCCAATTCAACAATATCTTGCATTCCTCTGCATTGGTTACCCTGCCGGTCTTAAATGGTGCTTCTTCATGTATACTTATTCCTTTAAGAAAAATGGGCTTGTTATTCAATACTATTTTTGTCCCACTCGTTTCTATGGTACGAAAACCTATGTCATCTTGTACCATATCTGAGTCTGTAGCAATAGCTACTGTATAGAGCTTAGGATTTAAGGGAGACCACAATTGTGGCTTGGCTTTAAAAGTAAAGTAGGCCATACCGTCCTTGACTTTGGCCGTGATGTTCTTTTTTAACTCAGGTATATTAACGGTGACCACGTCTTGATTATCAGAATTACTGATTTTCACCCACCCAGAGATTTCCTTTTGGCTTCCTTTTTCGAGGTTCAATGCATAATCGACAATGTGCTTTTTAGGCAATTTGATGAGCTTCACGGATCTTGTAATGCCCCCGTAATTCCACCAATCTGTATTGACGGTAGGAACAGCTTCCCGTTTTCTTTTGTTATCTACCTTTACAATTAAGAAATTATCCTTTTCCTTGAGTTTATCTGTGATATCATATTGAAAAGGAGTGTATCCGCCAACATGGGAACCAAGTTTTTCCCCGTTTAAATACACATGGGCCTCATAATTGACCGCTCCAAAGTATAGTTTTACAATTTCCTCTTTGCCTTTGGTATAGTTGAATGATTTTTTATACCAGATAGTTCCCTCATAATAATACAGTTTTTCCATTTGGGTATTCCAATCGCCTGGAACGTTTATTTGATACGCCGTATCAAAGTCATATTCTATGAGGTCAGAAGGTGACTCCTTCTTTTTATTGGTAAAGAACCCTTTTTTTGTCCTAGGGAGTAGTCTATGGTCGTAATAGCCTGTTTCCAATGGATCGACCAAAATTTGCCAAAGTCCGTCCAAGCTTTGGGTAATACGACCATCTATATTTTGGAGTACTGTATGCCGGTCACTTTCTTTCTGCGAAAAAAGAATAAGAAAATTCATTAAAAAAGCAACAAATAGACCGGTATTACAGTTTTTCATTTTTCTCGACATGCTTGTTAAAATGTATTTGGTTTTATATTATGATCAAGGTCGCCAGATCCGCTAATGGAATGCCTTATTGGAAATAGCTTGATACGTTTTTTCGTTTATAGCTATTACAGCATTTCTATGTTCTTTTGCTAAAAATTCACTATAATTTTCAGCGTCGTAATCGTATCTAACTTGTTGCACTACTTTATCAAACGGGTAATACTTGAACTGCAACGGCTTTCTTAGCTTGATGATATACACCCCTTGTTGGGCACTTACCAGTCTAAGTTCGTTGAACTCCATATTTTGGGCATTCCGCTTAATAATCTCATCTGGATTGTCCTCCCCGTAGATTGGGACAGAATCGTAGAATGTTCTTTGTTGGTAAACTCCTGCCGGATATTTTTTCTCTAAACTTTTTTGAAGTGGCAAACCGCTCTTTAACTCCGTCAAAATTTGTTTTATCCTTTGGTTTGATTTTTTGTAGGACAGTTCCCCATAATCATAACCAAAGAGTGCTATCTCTATTTTTTCAGCGTATGCGAACCTGTCTTTTTTTATTTTTTCGTAGTACCTCATAAGGTTCCCATCATCATTGTTAAATTGGGTATTTGAGAGTTTCTCTTTAAGCCGTATTTCTAGGTTGTTCAAGAGATAATTATAATACGCATGCATGTCCGTAAAAACAGAACCATAAACTATGGAGTCTTTGTCATGTGCTTCCTTTCTTTTCTTGTTATAGTCCTTCCATTGTAGTTTGAAGTTGTCAAAGTCGAATCCTTCAACCACATTGTACCTTTTGGCCAAGTCATGTATCAATTTTGATTCAACAACCTTCTTGTTGGTCCGCTCCTTGATATAGTCTATAGGTGTAATCCCATTATGCGGTGTACTCCAAAAATCAGGAGAGTTTTCAACACCATATTCCTGATAAAAGTGATTGTAGGTCATGGCAATCTCCCTTTTAAGGTGAAGTAAATACTCCTCCTGCCCAACTTCGATTCCATTGACGGCAATTATTGCCGTACTACTAAGCCCAGAAGAAATATCTTGCGATAGATCACTTTTATTTTGCTTTTGCAGAAATATCAGTAGAAAGGCCAATATCAAAAGACCTAGACCAAGGAAAATAGTTTTCTTTTTAAGCAACGCTGGTGTTTTTTGTTAAAATTAAAGTGAGGTAGGCCCGTTAATATGGCCTATTCCACCTTCAACTTTAAAAACGAAGGTAGAATACGCCTTTTTCAATTAACGGAACAACATGAATTAATTTAATCTATTATTGTTCTTGCACTTGCTTGTTCTTAAACTAGCGCACGATGACCTTATTATTTATTACTTCTCCATTGTTCTTATAGCAACGAACTATATATATGCCAGGGGTAAGATGGGCAACATTAAGACCCGATTTTTCGATATTTTGGATATCAACGTTACGCTCCACTACATTTCCATTGATGTTTGTAACATCAATTTGCTTAATGGTACCATCATTAGCTAGGTTTTGAATGTATAAGATATCACTAACAGGATTGGGATAAACATATAATTCTAATCCTATTTCGTCCGGTGTTGTATCTTCATCAGATTCAAGATCTGCAAAGCCATCAAGGATATCGAACCTTAAACTGGAACTTCCCCCACCATTGGTGGTTATCAATAAGGATGGCCTAAGTGACGCACTAGCGGACTCCCTGCTATGGAATCTTACAAAATGTTCCCCACCGGCCGTTGAGGAAAACAATGCCAAACTTATGGTGCCATCCCCTGCGACTTCCTGTTGGACTTGAGACGTAACGTCCCATTCCATAGTGGAACCGCTCCCTTGCTGAGAATCAAGAACAGCACCCCGTCCTGGTCTATTGTTCCAAGTAATTCCAGACTCTGACCACGAATCATCGCTAACGGCCCTTACTTCTATCTGTGTGGAAGAGGCATTGGATCCGGCAAGAACGGGCTCTAAAACCAATCTTGCACTGGAGATGTTACTAGCATTTGACAAAGACGATACATTAAATCTTAAATAAGACATCCTAGAAAAGCCTGTATTTGCCCTTTTGGCCTCTAAATTGGTAAGACTTCCAAAATTTGTATTGGCATGGGAACCATCCCTTAACAAGGCGTCTGCTTCTGCGGACAAGGATGTTGATGAACCGTTGGAATCCCCTTCAACTGCAATAAAGGCTCCAAAATTACCTCCATTATTCTCTTTGGAAAAGAAGTCTGCCGTAATACCCGTAGTATTGTCATCCCGCAAACCTATGGATAAGGTACCACCATTGGCTATTTCCCCCTGTACCAGAGAGGTGACATCTATGCCATACCATTGGTCCGTTGTTTGCACGGACAAATCTCCTTGATATGTACTAAACGAAGGTGCGTTGTTCCAAGTAACACTTTCTTCTTGCCAATTGTCATTGTTGATTTTGTATACCGCTATATCCATTTGTTGCTGTGCACTTCCATAGACGTACAAAGTTGCAGAAGTAGCTGAACTCAAACTGTTTACATCAAATCTCAGTAGGCCATGTCTGGTATACTGGTTATTGGAAGATTCCTTTACCCGTATTAAACTATTGCTTCCAAAATTGGCACCTGAGCTACTTCCGCCGCGTACAAAAGCATCATCAATTACGGAGGTCACAGTCGCATCTGGGCTGATCGGTGGCCCGGACGGACCTGAAAATTCAACTACCAAGGTTGGTGTAAGTTTCTTACTAGCAGATTCCCTACTATGGTATCTTACAAAATGTTCGCCACCTGTTATAGTGGACGACAAAGCCAAGCTTATGACACCATCACCTGCTAGCTCCTGCTGTACTTGGGAGGTGACATCCCATTCCATAGTAGAGCCGCTACCTTGCTGAGAGTCAAGAACAGCATCCCGTCCTGGTCTATTGTTCCAAGTAATTCCAGACTCTGACCATGAATCATCGCTTACGGCCCTTACCTCTATCTGTGTGGAGGATGCATTGGACCCGGCCAAGCTGGGTTCCAATACTAATCTTGCTCTGGTGATATTACCATTCCCCAAAGAAGCTATGTTAAATCTAAGGTAAGACAGTCTAGAAAAGCCTGTGCTAGCTCTTTTGGCCTCTAAATTGGTAAGGCTTCCAAAATTGGAGTTGGCATGGCTACCATCCCTTACCAAAGCATCGGCTTGGGCAGATATTGCCGTTGTTTGATTATCGGCTGTTCCATCAATTGCTATAAAAGCACGTAATCCACTTTGCGTATTTTCTTTGGAAAAAAAGTTGGCTGTTAAACCAGTATCGGTATCATCCCTTAAACCTATGGACAATGTACCACCATTGGCTATTTCCCCCGTTACCAAAGAGGTAATATCTATGCTATACCACTGGTTGGTTGCCTGGACCGCCAAACTACCTACATTAGTGCTGAACGCCGGTACATTGTTCCAGGTTACACTGTCCTCATTCCAATTGTCATTGTTTATTTTATATACGGCTACATCCATTTGGTCGTCCGCATAACCATAAATATATAATCTAGCAGAACTGGCTGCCGTTAAGCTGTTTAAATCAAATCGTAAAAGTCCATGTCTGGAATACTGATCGTTGGAAGACTGTTTAACCCGTATTAAACTATTGTTCCCAAAAGTTGTGCCTGAACTGCTTCCTCCCCGTACAAAGGTATCATCCATAACAGGAATGATAGTCTCATCTCCACTCAGTGGAGGTTCTGTACCACCGCCAGTAGATCCCGTATCACCGGCATATTCTGAAGCTCCTATATCTGGCGCGCCGTTATACAAGGGTTCCCCATGAAAATCTTGCCCACCATTGTCGGGAATGACCCTACCTGCATTGATACAGGGTGAATCTGAACGCAGTTTATAGCCTGTTAAAACATTGGGATAGTCATCCCAATCAATATCTTGCCCACCAGTGTTAGGGGCCACCAACCTAGGATTGGATGTTATGAAATTGGTCCCCTGCGGCTCTATATTGTAAAAACTATTGTTTTGGAAATTTACACTGCTGGAACTAAAACTTCCCCAAGAAGAGCCTGGATCTTCAAAGTAAAAGATGTTATTATAATAGTTGGTTTTAATAGCAGTACGTGCAAATCCCCCTGATCCAAAAACCGTTAACTGAATACCAGACCTTACATAATGGGTATTGTTATAAAAATTTGCGGTTGTTAAGCCAGAACGCCCTTCAAAACCATAAAAATATATGGCCCTTTGGTCATTTTCAGAAATGTTATACCTAATGGTCACATTTTCATTTACCGCTCTTTTCATAATAGCAAAACCCCAAAAGTTATCGTGGCTGTAATTATATTGTATAATGGTATTCCTACAATTATAATCCGCATCATAAGCTCCTCTATCCTTATCTCCAGAACCTACATTTCCGTAAGCTTCATTGTATTGCATGATGATACCGTCTGTATTAAAGCAAAAAACGCTGTGTCCAGAATCATACCTACTGGTGTTGATCAATGTATTGTATTCTACAATAGAACCGTCGCTTGCCCTTACGATCATATTGTTCCTTCCGGTATTGCTTATCCTGTTCCCCCTGATCTCCATATTTATGGAAGGGTACCTATCACTTCTGGAAATACTTGCATGTGCCGACTGATTGGCTATACCCAGGCCTCCCACTCTGTCAATGACATTGTTCTCAATTTTTAGATTATTGTACCTAGAAGGAGCTTCACTGAATGCGGTCATATAGATCCCACCAGTCTCCTTGGTAGCTACATTACCGTTAACATCATGGATAAAACAGTCCCTAATATAGATATGATTGGCCTCCATACCACCTTCAATATCCAATTGGCTTAAGATACCCCATAGGTCTCCTTGATAATTGGTTGCCCCATTGGTATTGGTGATTTCTAGGTTATTTATTTCTAGGTACTCAGAATTTTTTAATAAAACGGTAGCTGCGCTATTCGTTAATAATCCGCCGCCATTTAGGATGGGTTTATTGCCGGATCCATACCTGTTCACAATAATGGGATTGCCATTTGTCCCTGAATTATTGATAAGAAGTTGGCCGTTCCATACCTGTCCCGCCCGTAACAATATTCTATCTCCGGGGGAAAAGTTGAACGCGTTCACTTTATCAAGCGTGCGCCATGGACTATCTGGGCTTCTTCCGTTATTGGAGTCGTTACCTGCGGTAGCGTGCACATAATAGTCCGTAGCCCATAGGCTGCTGGCTGTCATGGCAAGGATGAACAGCAAAATAATTTGTTTTAATGGTGTAGTTATTTTCATGATTTTCGATTTTGTCCCTACTTAAGGAATACTTTGGTAAAAGGCTGTTTTCACTAGGAAAACAGCCTTTTCATTAAATTAACTAAAACTAAAGATCCCGGTTTATTGATGTCTCTAAACCTGGCAATTCCCAAAAAGGATTGGACGGCAGATCTCCATTGGGCCCCAAAGGTTTAAGTGCATCTTCAATGATGCTGAACCTGTTGGTCCGTACAATATCGAACCAACGTTTGGCTTCTTGCATAAATTCATATCCTCTTTCTTGGAAAACCCGATCATCAAAGGCTTCCCTTGAAGCGATCTCTTCTGGCAGTAAATCAGGGGCAGTCCCATTGTATGCCCTATTTCTTACCCTGTTCAATGCGCTTATTGCAGCTGTTGTGGGACCGTTGACTTGATTCTCGGCCTCGGCAAATATCAATAGCACATCTGCATATCTCATTAAATAAAAATCGTTGCCAGAGCCAAATTCCCCGGGAGAAGTGGCGTCCCTGAACTTACCAAAGGTGAACAACCCCCTTTCCGTGGTCACGGTGCCATCTCCGTTTAAATCAAGATCCCTAGTAACCTGCGGAATGACCGCCACTTGCAGACCACCTGCTACGGTTACCGTATCTACAAGGGTAAACTGTTTTCTTATATCGGCATCGTCCCATTCCGTGATCAGTGTAGACGCGGGGCTTGCGTTACCGGATTCAAAAGCGGAAGCCGTTGAAAAGCCAGCGGCCAATCCAAGACGTAATCCATCTACCCTTGGTTCCCTTGGTGCCCATGAATCTGTATGGAAATTACCAAAACCGATAACCTGTGCAAATTTCACAGAGAATACGTCTTCAGCATTTGTAGCTGCCGTAGAAGAGAACAACGAACTAAAATCACTCACTAAATCATACCCATAGATAGCTTCATTATCAATTACTTCTTGTGCTTTGTCACGCGCATTCTGGAAATCCCCAGTGGTCAGATACACCTCTGCCAAGAAGGATTTGGCACTACCGGCGGTGGCCCTACCCGGGTCTGCCGTATCTGGCAGGTTATCTTCTGCAAACTGAAGGTCACTCACAATACTTGCATAGATGTCGGTTATAGAGGACAGTCCCAAATCTGCTTCAGAAGCATCTCCAACAGCCTCCAATCGCAACGGCACCTCACCCCAGATCCTTACCAGTTGATAGTACATCACAGCCCTAAAGAAACGTGCTTCCGCCTCGCCCAAAGCTCTAGATGCTTCACTTAAATCTTCACTTGTGTTAACTAAATCGATCAAAACATTTGCCCTTCCTATGGATTCATAGAATGATCCCCACATGGTTTGTTTGTCGTTCAGGGATTCATTGAAGTTATAATCAGAGATACGACTCCTGTTACCACCACGTCCCCATTGGTACTCTGCTTGGAGTTCCAATAATCTTAGGTATCTAGACTCAAAGGACCTGTTACGCTCTCGGGTAATGGATTCGTAGATTCCTAAGATCACGGATTCCAGGGTATCGTCGTTGATGGATTCCAAGGAGATCAAACTTGGCGGATCTTCCACTAAATCATCCTCACAGGAAAGAAAAAGGGTAGTGCTCAGCATTGCACATACCAATACACCAATGGTTGCTCTATTCGTCACTTGTTTTATTATATTTTTTTTCATCTTTTTTCTTTAGGATTAAAATGACATGTTAAGGCCTAATGTTATGCTTCTTACACTGGGATATGCGGACAAATCCACTCCCTGGCGCAAGTCACCTCCGCTAAAACTGTTCACCTCTGGATCAAATCCTGAATAACCCGTGAAAGTAAGCAGGTTTTGCGCCGATATGAAAACATTTAGATTGGATACTCCATTGATATTCGCTGTTGGTACGGAGTAATTCAATTTCACGTTCTTTAAACGAAAATAGGAGGCATCTTCTAAAAATCTATCACTGGACCTATTGGCACTCTGCGCTTGAACGCTGGGCCTTGGGGTGAAATCCCTTAAATCCCTTCGTTTATTGACCCCTGGTGAAGAACTTACCAAGGTTGACAATCTTGAGTTAAATACGGTAAGCCCCGCAGCTCCTTGCCAATTCATTGCCAATGAAAACCGCTTGTAATTTGTTGTCACATTAAGACCATAAACAAAATCTGGAAGTGATGACCCCACTATTTGCCTATCTGCTTGGTCTATAATACCATTTCCGTCCAAGTCTTCAAATTGGGGAAGTCCATTTTCATCCAGTCCTAAGAACCTTGTCATAAAAAATGATGAAATTGATTCCCCTTCCCTTACGATCAAGGTTGCCCTAGAGGTATCGTTTGAACCTCCTGTAATGATATCTTCACCATTATTGGTACGTACCACCTCATTATCATTGGCAGATAAGTTCCCATCCAATAAAATCTCAAAATCTTCTGAGAATGGGATATCCACTCCAGCGGATATTTCAAACCCATCATTTCTTATCTCACCAACGTTTGAAATAATACTGGAAAATCCTGAAGACAAAGGCAATAATACATTGGCCAGAAGGTCTTCTGTAGTTTTAGAGTAAATATCCAGACTAAACCTATACTTTTGGTTATCAAAACCTAGATCTAGACCTAAGTTGGTCTGGGTGGCCGTTTCCCAAGTCAAATTCTCATTGGGAAGGTTGGGTGCCAGGGCAGAATTAAGACCCGTACCATTCCCTTGTGGCGTATTCACGGAACTACCAATGGTCAACGATTGATATGGCTGGATAGCTTGGTTACCGGATTGTCCCCAACTTGCCCGTAACTTAAGATTGGAAATAAAACTCCCATCTGGGATAAAGTCCTCTTCAGAAACTTTCCAACCCACGGATGCCGCTGGAAAGGTTGCGAACTTATTTCCTTCTGCAAACTGTGATGCTCCATCACGCCTTACACTGGCATTGAACAAATAACGCCCTTTATAGGAAAGGTTGGCTCTTCCAAATACAGAGTTGAGTGCTTGTTCAATATTATTGGTCTGCGGCGGAGAAACACTCTCTAATGCCTGTAATGCGTTAATGGTCAAATTATCATCTGGAAGCCCCTGTCCTGAAATACTGAATCTATTGCTTGTTTCCCGTTGAAAGGCAATACCTCCCACAAGATTAAGATTAAAATCCTGGCCAAATTGTTTGGTATAGGTAACAAAATTTTCCAAAAGAAGGTTAACATCCTCCCGTTCTTGTATTCTTGCTTGCTGTGGTGTTATCAACAGGGAACTTGGCAAATAGATACCAGTGTTGGTATTATTGTAGGTTGCCCCCAAACGAACGGTATTCGTCAAGCCTTCGATCAAATCTATGCGGGCCTCTACGTTCCCTTGAAAACGATAGGAATCCCGCTCATCCGTAGCTTCTGCAAATGCAAAGGGATTTTCATTGTTTACCCCAGAAAAAGAATACGCACGCGCATCTGAAAGATTACCATTTGCATCCCTTGGACTAATAGATGGTTCTACTGAGATGACCGCACCTATACCGTTTTTCCCACCTGTGGTGTCATTGGTACCATCATCACTTAAAAACCTGTTTTGAAATGTACGGGAACCTGCCAATTGTGTTGAAAGTTTGACCCGTTTCCCAATATTGTTATCCAAATTGATCCTAAGGGCAAGACGGTTAAAGTCCGTTGATAATACAGCACCTTCTTGGTCCAAATAATTCAAAGAAACAAAGTACCTGCTGTCTTCCGATCCGCCGGAAACACTTAAACTATAATTCTGGCGTATTGCAGATCTAAATAGTTCGTCCTGCCAATCCGTATTGGCAACCCCCAAGTCTTGGATTTCACCAAGGGCTTGGTCCCTATCGGCTTCCGTCAAGTCCCCATCGGCAATGGAATTATTATAGTATTCCGTTACAAAGTCTACATACTCTTGCCCAGACATAAGATCCAACTGGTTCCTTACTGTTTGGACCCCAATATTGTTGGAAAAACGGAACACGGCCTCGCCAGCTTTACCTCGTTTGGTGGTGATCAGTACAACACCATTGGCAGCTCTTGATCCGTATATTGCGGTAGAGGCGGCATCTTTAAGTACTTCTATAGAGGCAATCTCATTAGGATCTATGTTTGATAGCCCATTGGCATCACGTACATCAGAGTTAAATTGGGGAATACCGTCTATTACGAACAAAGGTTCAGATGAACCCGCTAATGATGCTACCCCTCTAATACGTATACTTGTACCAGCTCCCGGTTGACCAGAACTTTGTACCACCTGTACCCCGGACAGCCTTCCTTGTATACCTTCTTCTAAAGTAGTGACCGGTTGTACCTCAAACGTCTTTGCATCCAATGAGGAAACAGAACCCGTTAGATCTGCGCGTCTTTTTACCCCGTATCCCACTACGACTACCTCATCTAATTTTGAAGCATCTTCCAATAAGGTAACGTTGATTGCACTTTGACTTCCTACGGTTACTTGCTGTGCTACAAAACCTATGTAACTAAATAAAAGCACATCTCCTTCAGACACCGAGATAGTATATAGCCCATCAAAATCCGTTGTTGTCCCCCTTGTTGTCCCTTGCACCACAATGGACACTCCTGGAAGGGGAGCCCCATCGGCCTGCACTGTCCCGCTTATGTTTTTGTCCTGTGCAAAACCCGAGAGGGACATGAGCATAAAGAACAAAAATGTTGGTTTAAGAATTGATTTCTTTTTTTTCATAAATTTTAAGTTTAGTTTACGATAGTTAATTTCATTTTCCTTGATAGTGCCTCTAAATAATAGTAGTCAGCATGGATGAGAGGCACATCCATTTTCGATTCCGTTGGCAATGAACCTACGGAATGGGTTAATAAGAACCCATTATTTTCGCCATGGGCGCTAAAGTATTTGTCTGATGACAAAGAGCCTATAATACCGTCAGCGATCATTAAGTATTTTTCTTTGTTTTTTGGGGAAAAGTTGCTCAATTCATATAGAGCGGATGCCATTATAGCAGCAGCAGAAGTATCTTTTGGTTTCCCTATTGTATTGGTAAGATGGGAATAAGGCACAAAATCCGTAGGAAGTTTGGCTACGTTTATGATATAATGTGCAATATTATTTGCCAGCTCTAGAAACTCAAGATCCCCCGTTTCCCTGTAAATCATGGTATAGCCATACAAAGCCCATGCCTGTACCTTAGAGCAAATAGAAACACCGGATGTTCCTTGATACGAACTTTTGGTTTTTACCGCACCAGAAATCGTGTCATAATTGACCATATGGTAGGAGCTATAGTCATCTCTAAAATGGTTCTTTGCCGTGGTTCTAGAATGCGTTAATGCTATGTTGTAGAACACGGGTTCACCCGTTTCTTTCCACGCCCAAAACAACAGTTCCAAATTCATTAAGCTGTCTATGATTACAGGGAATTCTAATTTATCCTGATGGTACCATGATTTGATACTGCCTACATTTTCATCAAATCGAGACACCAATGTTCTTGCAGATTGTATTAATACCTGTCTATAATTTTCGGCTTTGGTGTGCTCAAATCCCAATCCGAAACTGGACATCATTTTGAGGCCCAAATCCTGCGACGCACTATTGAACCTTTCAGCTTCCAAATGTCCTGTATGGACAATGGATTGCTTTTTCCATGTATCGTTGCCAGTCAAACCATACATTTGCCATAAGATTCCAGGGTAAAAACCACTTGCTCCATTTTCTTGTTCCACATAAATCGTATTTCCTTGTTGATCCACGCCCATAGGGAATGCCATATACTCCATACCGCCTGCATGCCCGCTTGACATCAGCAACAATTGTGATGAGATTTTCTGGATCAATTCTGCATGAGATGTTTGCCTGTTGTTTAGCCAACTGTCTGCAATACATGAACTGTTCATGCAAATTAGAAAAAGGAATATTCTTGATTTACTTAGAATCATGCCCAAATATAGACTGGTGACGACCAAATCTATTCGCTGAAATGTTGCAAAAGACATGTATAACATCTCATTTTAGCACGCATGTCCCAAAAAGCAAAATATGTCCCAATTTTATAGTTTTGACCATCATTAAATTCACCATATTGAGTATATTGTATAAAAAAATGCGATTACCCTCCTTTGTACTGCTCTTGATCGGCTTGTCAACCCTCTGGGCGTTTGCATCAAATAACCCTAAGGTTTCCATACAAAGGGTAACTCCAGAGGGAGGTATTACCTATTCCCAAGTAACCTCCATAGTAGAAGATGATAACGGTTTTATTTGGTATAGTACACTTAAAGGGCTTTTTTATTATAATGGCGTTGAGATTAAACGGTATAGCCATTTGAAAAACGACCCGTCCACAATTTCTTCAAATCGAATTAACCAATTGTTTAAGGATGAGCAGGGGAAGATTTGGGCAGCCACCCAAAATGGTTTATGTTCCTACAATCCAAAAAGCGATGACTTTACGCGCTATAACTTCATCAGTCAATTTAATAAGTATATAGGGCATAACATTAGAAGGGTGTTCAAAGATGAAAACTCGCAGTTTTGGTTTTTGGATGAACGTGGGGTAGGCACCCTTACTATAAAAAATAAAACGGCCAATTATAAAACGGTTACTTCCAAAACCAACAGTGTTAGATATGCTACCCTAGACGGGAACAATACCATCTGGATATTTTACGAAGATGGTGAGATTTATTTTAAACCCACGGGAACCGATGCTTTTGAGTTCTTTGGCAAGGGGATGGAAGGTGGCGTTTGGACAGTGCTTTTTGACAACGACCTGCTATGGATAGGATATAGCACAAAAGGCCTTCTGTGCTTCAACAGGAAAAGTGGCGCTATTGTAAAACACTTTAGTGCTGACCCTAAAAACATCGATTCAAAGATACCCAGCAATCAAGTGCGAAGCTTAATAAAAGGGTACAACAACGAAATTTGGGCGGCTACGTACCGTGGCATTGCCATTATCAATGATTTGAAGGTCACCCATGTAATCGACAAAGAGAAATATGCAGAGATACCTTACAATTCCATTTGGAGCCTGTACAAAGATTCCCAAAAAAATATTTGGATAGGCACGTGGATGGGGGGACTGGCGTTTAACAGCGAACGTAATAAATCATTTCAACGCTATCGCCATACAGCGTCAAAGAAATCACTGAGCAACAATATTGTCAGTTGTTTTGAACAAACACCCGATGGGTCTTCCATATTGGTTGGAATGGATGATGGCGACCTAAATGTCTTTGACCCAAAAAAGAACGAATTCCATACCAAATACATTGTCAACCAAAACGATACCATTAGGAACATTAAATCATTGGTCTATGATGAAAACGGGACACTTTGGGTGGGCACCTACATTAATGGGATACTCTACCAACAAAAAAACCAGAAGGAATTCAAGCGATTGACCCCTCCTTTTGAAACTGGTTTTCAAGCATATGGCGTTCTACCTGTAAAGGACGGTATTTGGGTCAACGATTACCCTTCTGGCGTCTACCACTACAGCTTTATATCAAAAAAGTTTACCCGCTACATGCATAATCCACTGGATATCAATTCAATTTCAAACAACCAAGTAAAACAAATCGTTCAAGATAAAAATGAAAATCTATGGTTTGCAACAGAAAACGGACTTAATGTTCTTAGGAAGGGGTCTGTCAAATTTGAACATTTTTTTCATCAAGAGAGCAATTCCAATAGTATTTCATTTAATCATATTAACTGCTTATATCTAGATAGTAACGATTACCTGTGGATTGGAACCAACGGGCAGGGCTTGGATCGGTTTGACCCAAATACCGGCCAAATAAAACACTACACCTACGATCAAGGACTTGGGGGTTTTGAGGTATTTTCAATACTGGAAGACCAAAAGCAGAATCTCTGGGTCACAACGGAAAACGGGCTTTGTAAACTAAATCCTTTTTCTGATGAAATCACTTTTTTTAACAAAAACAGCGGTTTGGGCAACAACCATTTTTATCCCAAGGCAGCCCTATCCTCATTGGACGGGGATTTTTATTTTGGGGGTTCTAATGGCATACTCCGCTTTTCGCCGGATCAGATTGAGCGAAATTTAGAACCTCCAAAAACCACCATAATCCAGCTTTTGGTAAATAATAAAAAAATATCGCCCTCTGATGATAGCGGTATCCTAGATGATGTTATTGAAAAAAGCACCTTTCTTAAATTAGATCACAACCAAAATTACATCAGCTTTTTATTCACTTCCAACAATTTTGTAACGGCAAATAGAACAAAGTTCAAATATCGTTTGGTCAATTTTAACGATCAATGGATCAATACGGATTTTACAGGAAGGGCTTCATTTACCAATGTTCCGCCGGGCAATTATATTTTTGAGGTTAAAGCGGCCAACAACAATGCCATATGGAATTCCGTGCCTTACCAGATTTTTATTGAAATTTCACCTCCATTGTGGCAAACATGGTATGCGTATCTTACGTATCTATTGCTATTTATTGCAGCAGTTTATTTTTTTAGGAGATTGACCATCAAAGGGCAGAAACTAAAATCCGAAGTAGCAATGAGTAAAGTCTTACGGGAGACTGAAGAAAACCTACACCAGATGAAACTTCAGTTTTTCACCAATATATCCCATGAATTTAGAACTCCCCTTACCCTAATACAAGGTCCTGTAAATAGATTGATAAAAGCTGGGACAAATAGTGATATCTCTCGTAAACAGTTAAACCTTATTAAAAACAACACGGATAGATTGTTACGGCTTATCAATCAGTTCCTTGATTTTAGGAGGATAGACAATAACAAATTAAAAATCAACAGTATCAATACCGATATTGTCGTCTTCTGCAAAAATGTATTCGACTGTTTTGAAGAACATGCCAAGCACAGGAACATTAGATTTAATTTTCTTTCCAGCCAGCCCGTATTACGAATGGATTTCGATACTGATAAAATAGATAAATTATTGGTAAACCTAATCTCGAATGCCTTTAAGTATTCTCCGGACGACAGCCCTATTACCCTACAGATCAAACATAATGTAAAAAGCAAAAGGAATGAAAATTGGAGCAACTACACTATAGGAGAGCCATTGGATAATGATTTTGTGGAAATTAGCATTTCTGATTCTGGATATGGTATTCCATCTGAGAAACTTCCAAAAATATTTGAAAGATTCTTTCAAATTGAAGAAGACAATAGTATTGGAACGGGAATAGGCTTGGCTTTGACCACTAATTATATTGCCTTGCACAAGGGACAAATAGCCGTGTATTCCTCAGAAGGGAAAGGTACCGTTTTTTACATTTACCTCCCCCTACACCAAAAAGGCCATGCCCAAATTGATCCAGAAATCAAGTTCAATCCCTTTGTTGCGGCATATTCTTCTGAGTCCATTTTGGACGTTATCAGCACACAGGCAAGAACCGAAAATCAAGATGCACTGATCTTAATAGCCGAGGACAATTCTGATCTACTGGAATTTCTATTGGATTCTTTAAATGGTCATTATAAAGTGGCCAAGGCCAAAAACGGAAAAGACGCTTATGACCTTGCACTTTCCCTAAATCCAGATTTGATAATTTCGGATATTATGATGCCCAGAATGAACGGGATGGAACTATGCAATAAAATCAAGAATGATATCCACACAAGCCATATTCCTGTTATCCTATTGACTGCCCTAGACTCAATTAAAGATCAAATAGCCGGTATAGGCTCTGGGGCCGATGCCTACATATCCAAACCTTTTAGTGAAGAATTTTTAATAGTACAGATCAACAGCTTATTGCAATCCAGAAAAGTCCTTAGAAATCTGTACACAGTGCAAAGAGAGGAATGGAACGAAAGTACGGATATATTAAGTTTGGATAAAAGACTGCTCGCAACGGCCGTGAAGTTGGTCGAAAAGAATATTACCAATACTAGTTTTACGATAGAAAACCTTGCTTCTGGTCTAAACCTAAGCCGTTCACATCTGCACCGTAAACTTAAATCACTTACAGGCCAGTCTGCCACGGAGTTCATAAGGGACATCCGTCTAAAAAATGCGGTTGAACTTATGAACGGTGGTAATCTGATGATCAAGGAAATTGGTTACGCGGTCGGTTTTAATTCCCAGAATTATTTTACCAAGGCTTTCAAGAAAAAATATGGGATCACACCAACTGAATTTGTTAAAAAGAAAGCCTATATGATCAATGATGACCCAGAAAACCGGTAGTTGGGAGAAATACGAAGACTATCCAGAATTTTGTATTTTTGAAAAACTGGACTTGCAACAAAAAAGCGGGCAACTGGATAAGCGTCATGCAGCTACATTTTGATTGAACGTTTCGTTTTCAAATTCTTCTATTGTTTTGTTGTTCAAAGGGGAGTGTATTCTTCTTCTGTTATACCTTGTTTTTATCCATTGAATGATCGGCAATTTGGCTTCTGATCTAAACCTATAATTGTACTTATAAACCCATTCTACTTGTAGCGTTTAGAAGGCGAGACCTTTGCAAAATTCAAAATATGTGGGAAGCTCGACCTCCAAAAATTTTCCTGTAATTTGGACCACAAAACACTTTTTAAGCGTTTGTGCAAGGAGCTGAAAGTATTAAAATATATTGCCTTGCCTGCCTGCTATCAGGCAAAATAAAGGCGGGTCCTAAGACCCGCCCGTATTACATCAATACCGCCTTTTTTTAGCTATGCCCAGACCGTATCATCGTTTGATAAAACTAATGCTCTGTTTTTCTTTTCCGGGCACGGTAATACTCAAAAAGTAGACGCCTGTTTCCAACGATGAGACATCAATGTCACTACTTGCCTTTAGACTGTTCATCATAATGCCGGCTGTATTGTAGATTGCAATATTGGCCCCTTCTGGCATATTGTTCAAATGCAATACTTCACTTACCGGGTTGGGATGCACAAAAATGGGGGCCTCTTGTGGTCCTTCTTCTTGGGCAAGGATACGGGTAGTTAAACTGCTGCCCGCATTTGTGATCAACCGTGGCCTATTGTTAGCGTTCGTTGCCTCAAAGGAATGGTAGCTTACAAAGGCGTTATTGCCACTGCTTATTCCACTACCCAAACGAAAATTAATGGTCCCTTGACCGTTGGAGAGTGCTTGGTTGATCTGGTCCGTGACATTAAAAGTCACCGTACCCCCTGGATCGGGTACGCTTGAAGACGTGATAAAGCCGTTGGTGCCGGGCATATTGTCATAGTTCAAGCTGGTATCCTCCCAGGAATTGTCATTTACCAAGTGCAGTGTGGCCCGCGATCCGGGAATATTTCTGCTTCTTACGGTGAACCTAACACTTGCCGTAGCTACGCTATTACCCAACTCGGACAGGTTGAACCTTATGTATGAAAAACGATTGAATCCTGTAGAACTCTGGCTTTTGGTGGCCAAAAAGTTCTCGTCGGAATAGTTGGTCCCGGAATGGACACCGTCCCTAACATAGGAGTCAATGTTAGTATTCGTGGAACCGGAGATTCCTGTTGCGTTTATTACCGGTCTATCGGAAGCATTCGTTGCCTCAAAGGAATGGTAGCTTACAAAGGCGTTGTTGCCACTACTTATTCCACTACCCAAACGAAAGTTGATGGTCTGTTGACCGTTTGAGAGTGCTTGGTTGATCTGGTCCGTGATATTAAAAGTCACCGTACCCCCTGGATCGGGTACGCTTGAAGACGTGATAAAGCCGTTGGTGCCGGGCCTATTGTCATAGTTCAAGCCGGTATCGCTCCAAATATTGTCATTTACCAAGTGTAGTGTGGCCCGCGATCCAGGAATATTTCTGCTTCTTACGGTGAACCTAACACTTGCCGTAGCTACGCTATTACCAAACTCGGACAGATTGAACCTTATATATGAAAAACGATTGAATCCCGCAGAACTCTGGCTTTTGGTGGCCAAAAAGTTATCGTCGGAATAGTTGGTCCCTGAGTGGACACCGTCCCTAACATAGGAGTCGATGTTATTGGATACTACAACAGCCGGGGTAGAATTTAAACTACCCTCGCCCTGCCATGCTACTAAATCATCATAAATGGTACCGTTCTGCTGCTCTTGAGTGGCTATATTAT
>CALGQU010000063.1 GCA_937959125.1 uncultured Croceitalea sp. | reverse complement strand
CGTCAAATTCACGGTGCCACCGTCCTCCAAGGTCAATATGTTCGTCGCGTTGTCCAAGCTCAACGCCTGGTCGTCGGTATCCACTTGCGCAGCTATATCTGCCAAAGGAATTGTAAAACTGGTTCCATCACTATCTGTCAATATCAAATTGGTATTGGTGGCGTCTATCTCGAAGGAGGTCACCATGGTATTCGTGTCCGTACCTGCTGCAATAGCTGCCAACGGAACCGAAACCGTATTGTTATCACTATCCGTTATTACCAAATCGGTTCCAATAATCTCTAATCTATCATTGGTAGTATTGGTATCTGCAAGCGCATCTTGTAAATCCGAAAGGTCTACACTGACCGTACCACCATCCTGAAGTGCAAGACTAAGGATATTGGATGTTGAATCAAACGTAAAGTTTTGTAATTGCTGGTTATCGGAATCTGCTCCTGAGGTCAATTCCCAAGAATCACCATCCCAGAAAAAAATGGTGCCCGTGTTAGTGTTGACATATAAATCCCCTTGATCTGCTCCAGCAGGAGTACTGCTTCCAGGGCTATTAACCTCGGTTCCACTTAAGACCTCACAATTACATTGGTCTTCTAAAGTGACCGTTGTTTGCGCGAAACCAAATGCGGCTATAAAAAGAAAAAGTAAAAAACTTAATCTCTTTTTTAGGGAAAATTCTTTTTGTGACATTGTGCTGTTCATTATCATTTTTTTCAAACGCATTACATTTTTGAACACCCCCGTTCTCCAATGAAAGAATACGATATAAGTATTCTTAGCCTTACAAAATTAGATTTATACCATGCTGGTGAAAATAATTGTTGTGTAAGTGGGGAATGGTAAAGTCTAGACCCTAAAACATGAGGTTTCGTTATTTAACAAAAAATTGATTTTTACAGTTAATACAAAAGAAAACAGCACTTTAGAGATTATTTTAACCCTAACATTTTTGAGCAAAATTTTATAGAAAACAGCTAATCCCTATTGACCCTATAGGTAATTCTACGGTTGGTAATTACATGTTTAATGTTAACCGTCAGGGTGCCTGTACTAGCTCCATAAATGGGAACATTTTGATCGTTAGTGAGATCTGAAGGAGATATACTATTATCAAATGTACCGTAGGTAGAAGTGACCACATCAAAAGTGAAGGTACAGGAACCACCCGCGGGAAGGTTTATACCTGAAACGTTAAATGCGTTGTCCCCAGGTATTGCTGTAATAGTACCTCCACAACTGGAAGAAGCGTTGGGAACATTTGAAATTAGCATACCAGTTGGAAAAGGGTCGTTAAGTGTTAGGTTTGTTAAGGTTACTCCATTGGAGGGATTATCCAGTTGTATCGTAACCGTTGCACTTTCTCCAATATTGATTATGTTAGGTGTAAAAACCTTGCTGGCCACTGTTGGAAATGCAATCTCATTTGACGTCACAAAAACTCCCCCCCAAACACCTTCAACACTACTCCCCAAGGTAACATCCATTTCGGTTGCATTGTTGGCCACAAGACCGGACGCATTAAAAATATCACTATCAATTCCCCAATTATAGTTGAAATTTGGATTTCTCGCTCCCGAATCTACCCCAAACGCTGAAATGGTCCCGTTCAAGGTATTATTGATTGGATTCAATCCATTCGTGAGCGGCGTACCTTCTATGCTTAAAAAATCCCCTGTTCTATCCGCCTCGCCATCAAACGCAAAATAAGCCGCGTGCGATTCAAAAGTCCCACTGGATGGCGTTAGCAATCCAGTAATGGTAAAGGTTTCGTTTGCTCCAAAACCAAAAAAATCAAAACCATCCCAGACCGCTATATTTCTTGTTTTCTCGAATGGATCTTCATAAATAACCACTAAGTTCCACCCTCCATAGGGTCCCGTTAAATTACTTCCGGTTGCCAAGGCAATATCTGCTGTAAAATAATCTCCAGAACCACCGGATTGCACTAGTGCCGTAACATCTGCAAAGGCTAAATACGATGTCCAACCAGAAAATGTACTGTTTTCAGAGTTTATCGCACTTGCATTGACCAAAGTATAATTTGTTGCTCCAGGAATTCGAAACTTTACTTCATTGGCAGTCATACCTAGGGGGTTAGTTATTCCAGATCTTGAGCTCGAAAATAATCCTCCCCAATATAGACCAGCCCAAACTATATTTGCGCCTACAGGTAGGGTAAGTGTGGCGCTACTAGAATTTACCGTTGTACCATCCGTATCAATATCTACATAACCCATTACTACAGAAGGATTATTTGAGACTGGGGCTACGGGACAGTTAGCAATGCATTCCAAATTGGTATTGGACAATGTTTTAAAATTTCCTTCTATATTCATGGCATAGCGTTCTTCATATGCCCTTGTATTCTCTACTTCTTCAATTGTACCTGTAGCCGTATCCGTGATATCTACAGCGTTATCGGTTGTAGCGTTAAATTGAATTGTATATGTCTCGTTAAGCTCTGGGAGACCATCAGCAGTAATATCAACCGAAATAGTTTCCGTATCCCCAACTGCACCCGTAAAGGATAAGGTACCTGTGTATAGGCCAGATACCGTGGTATAGTCCACACCCTCTGTTGCGGATACCGCTGTAATACTATAGTCAACACTATAGGATCCTGTAGCAATATTGTTATGGGTTACCGTAAATATGGCAGGCCCACCATTCTCCGCCAGACTTACATCCTCTACCGTAATACTTGGATTAGAAGGAGGAAATGTAGCGGTTACGGTTATGTTATCTATAAAGGACGTTTCACCAAAATCCCAACCGAGCCCATAAAATCCAATGGCACTATTATTAAAAATATAATCAGCAGGAACATTAAAGCTAACCGAACCAATACCTGCTACGTAATTTTGCAGAATTAGCAGCACTCCATCATTACGTCTCATAAAAAAACTTAAGATTTCATCCCCTAAGGCAGAATTATCTATGTCCATGGTAACTGTAGCAGATGTTGCTCCGGTTAAATCCAAGTTCCTAAAGATAAACTGTCCTGTTAGCTGTTGTAAACGAAGTCTACCAGAGATTACACGTATCTGACCTGCTGTGGGACTGGTGGTCTCACCGGACTCTTGCCAAGACCCAATAAAGTTATCGGTACCATCATTGTTGGCGTAGGAAACCGCATTAAATTCATCCCTAAAGGTGTTTTGGGAAAAAACAGGTGCACAGCAAAACGCAAAAAGAATTAAAAGTAGGTAATAAGATGGGTTCATTGATTTGGGCCCTTAAATTGTCAAACTTAAGGCAACACAAAGTCATGCACCAGTATTTGTTGTAAAGGTGAAAGAAACCAATACTAATCCACAAATAAATGTGGTAGGATACCTACAAAAATACAGGCTTATAACCCAATTTAGGCAAAATCCTATAACTATAAAAAATGTACTAAATTTTACTATGAATAGGGAACATGTGGTAGGCATATCAGTCCAAAATAATGAACTCGGACCTCCTGTTTAATTGATGTTCTTCCTTGGTACATCGAACACCGTTCCCACATTGGTTTAGCAATTTTTCTTCCCCAAACCCTTCACTATCCAGTCTTTCCGCGGCAATTCCTTTTTCAATCATATAAGCGATAGTGGATTCTGCGCGTTTTTTGGAAAGCCAAAGATTATACGCATCGTTACCTTGACTATCAGTATGTGCATTTACCTTAATTTTAAGGCTTGGGTATTTTTCCATTGCGGCAATCACCTTCTGTATCTCGATTTCCGCATCTGGCCTAATATTGTATTTGTTTAAATCAAAGTAAATGGTACTTAACTGTAATAGCTTGGCCAAGTCATCGCCAAATCCACCGCTAACCAAGTCTCTTTCCAAGTAAAAGTCCACAATTTGCGGTTTGCCATAGGATCTAGGTAAATACTCTTCCGAAGGTACATAGCCTTCCATTAATGCCCTTACAAAGTTTCCTTTGTTGCAATCCAAGTTTAAGCCATACTCCCCTTTATCATTGGTTACGGTAGTGGAAACTTCATTATTTTCTTCATCTATAATCTTAACGGTCGCGCCTACCAATATTTCATTCGATATTCTATCCCTTACCGTACCTGTTACGTCTTGCTGGCAATCTAACCGAATAGGTTCCGTCTCTACAAATTTATAAATGTCATCTTCCCCTATACCATCCGGTCTATTGGAAGAAAAGTATCCTTCTTGATTTTCATCAATAATAAATGAAAAATCATCGTATTTTGTATTCACCGGCCTACCCACATTCACTATGGGCTGATCATACTCGTCAAACGCGATTTTTGTGGCAAAAACGTCCAAGCCTCCCAGTCCAGGGTGCCCATCAGAGGAAAAGTAAAGCACATCGTCCTTCGTAATAAAAGGAAAAGTCTCCCTAGCTTCCGTGTTTATTGTTTTTCCCAAATTTACTGGTTCACCGTACGTACCATCACCTATAATTTGGACCTTAAAAATATCCGACTCCCCATAACTTCCGGGCATATCAGAAACAAAATATAAGACCTTCTCATCTGGACTGAACATGGGATGCGCAACGGAATAATCATCACTATTAAATGGAAGCTCCGTAATATCTTCCCACTCTCCATCTTCGTTTCTTGTGGCGGTATATATCTTTAATCGGGTAGTACCGTTCTCATCCTTATACTTCTTTCCGTTCAAAAAGTTATTTCTTGTAAAGTACATGGTACTCCCATCTTTGCTCACAATGGATGTAGATTCATGAAACCTTGTATTTACGTCCCCTTTTATTTTTACAACCGCACCATCAGCGTCTTCACTACCATTGGTTACATATAAATCCAAGAAGTCTTTCGCATTCCAAGTATGGCGATAACGTGCTAGATTTCCAGTATCCCTATCCGAAGAAAAGATAAGCCCCTCTTCATAGTATGATGGCGCAAAATCTGAGTATTTCGAATTATATGGGAAGGTCTTAATATCATATCTTCCCGAATTCTCCTCTATCTTGGTGAGATAATCTATATCGAAGACCCGCTCAAGACCGTTGTCCTTTACCATTTTATTGAAACGAGAGATAACCTCTTTTGAAGCATCATAGTTTCCTAGGGTCTTTAATGTTTGGGCGTATCGAAAAAGATAATCCGGGGATACCACCGTATCGTATTTTTCAACCAAAATCTTATAAATCTCCGCGGCGTCCTCATATTTTGCATTGTAGTAATAGGAATTTCCTAGTCGCTTAAGCAAATCCGGGGATTCGAACCCCTTTTCATATACCTTTTTATAGATATCTATGGCCGGGCTAAATGAATATTCATCATATTTTTCATCAGCTTTCTTTAACAATCTTTCTTGCGAAAAAGATGTTCCGCATATACTTGACATCGCAATAACAAAAAGAAATAGTTTTTTTAACATGCCCGATTATTTAGAAAAAACGAGGTGATACCGTTCGTTGGAACCTCCTTAACAGTTCAAACCTTAAGAATACTTCAAAAGATCCATCATTAAATTGTGTTGCACCCAGTTCCGTTATCTCCCTATCATAAGCTAAACCTAACATAAATTGATCGGTCAATTGGAACCCTACTAAAGCACTTACGGCAGCATCCCAGCGATATGCAGCCCCAAGACTGAATCTATCTGCAAAAAGAAAACTTGCGGATACATCAACCTGTAGTGGCGCACCGCTAACCGCTTTGGTCAATAAAGCTGGTTTGAATTTTACATTGGGATTTAAATCAAAAACATAGCCTGTTATCAAAAAGTAATTGACACGCTCAACGGACAATAAATTCTGCCCGTTGTTATCAAAAGCATCATTGTTGATTAAATCAGGTGCTGAAAGCCCCAAATAGAATTTATCTGTATGGTAATATAACCCAACGCCAAAATTTGGATTGAATTCGCTGATATTCGGTTGATTGGCAATTGGATTGTTTTGACCTTCTTGATCAAAGTTCCGAAGATTGTTGAAATCCAAATTTAGAAAACTACCGCTCAAATTTAATCCAAAAGAAAGCTTTGCCGTACGAGAAACATCTATGGTATAGGACCCTTGAAGATCAACCGCTGTTTCTTGAACGGTACCGTCCCCAATATTATCATTGATAAGAGAGATGCCATAACCTAATTTACTTTCCCTAATAGGAGCGTGTAAGTTTAATGTAAACGTTTCTGGTGCTCCCGGAAGACCTATCCATTGCGATCGGTATAAGCTAGCCGCAGTCAGTTGTCCACGTGAACCTGCATAGGCCGGGTTAACACTTATGGTATTAAACTGATACTGTGTGAACTGGGCTTCTTGTTGTGCCGTTACTGATGATAAACAACAGAAAAATACCAGTATCAAATTAACTCTAATATCAAAAAGGTATAAACGCATTTTTCTTTTATTTACTATTGAGGTACAAATAATCACTATCCGTAATCATGTTTCCCTGCGGGTTCTCGTATTCAAAGATATAATAATAAACCCCCGCAGGAAGGAAATCATTTACACTTAAGGTGGAGCGGCCCGTAGATCTGCCTAAGAACACATTATTGATGTTATTGTAATTTTCCCCTTCATACACCAGAATACCCCATCTATTATAAATCCGCATTCTATTGTTGGGGACACGCTCTACATTAAGAATGAATAGAAATGTATTTGTTGTTCCGTTAAGATCGAGATATTGGTTCACTATAATATCATCTGTGAGCACGACTGGGTCTGGATCAAGGAAATCTGGGGTGCCGTCACCATCGGCATCGTCGTTGGTGGGGTCGCCGTCATTGTCCGCGTCCTCATCGGGTGTGTCGATGCCGTCACCGTCATCGTCAAAGTCGCGGTAGTTCACGTCCTCCGTCCCGTCCGTGTCCGGTAGATCGTTGGCGGGGTCGTCGATCTCATCGTTAACGTCGAAGCCGTCATCG
>CALGQU010000062.1 GCA_937959125.1 uncultured Croceitalea sp. | reverse complement strand
AGGGATACCTTTACCCATGATATTCTAGAACTGCTAAAAACCTACCATACCGAAGAGCGGTCCATCGCTTTTTATGCAGAAAAGATGAATCTTTCCGTAAAGACACTTTCTAGAAAAACCCAGCAAAAACTAAACACTTCCCTAGGCCAATTGGTCCGTGCGGAAATCGTGAATACCGCTAAAGAGTTATTGGCCCAAGGAGCAAGTATTAAAGAAATCGCCTTTACCTTAGGTTTTGAAGAGGCCAATCATTTTTCAAGCTTTTTTAAGCGGTATACCAACCAACTTCCTTCTGACCACAGAAAATAAAAATACCATACACTGTCCTTTTTTTGTACCAAAGCACTTCCGGTTTTGGGAGAAGTTTGCAATGTAATTACACAACAGATTTGTTTAACATTAAAAACTATTAAAAATGGATATTAAAGCATTAGCACAACAAATGGACGGTATAGTCGCCAAGGGTGCTATCGTGGATGCCGTTAAAGAATTTTTTGCGGAGAATGCCACCACGGCCGACTATAATGGCTTGCAAACGGCAAACAAGAATCAAATGATCGAAAAAATGGAAGGCTTTGCCGGGGCAATTGATCAGGTCAATGGAATAACATTACACCACACAATAGCAGATGGGAATGTATCGGCATCAGAATTCACCTTTGATTTTGACATGAAGGACAACAGTAAGATTTACTGGCATGAGATTATCCGTCGGGTATGGAACGAAGACGGTAAAGTAATCCAAGAAGAATATTTTAACGCAAAATAATTAGGTCGTCGTGAAATTTTCCAAAACTATAATGCGAAATAGGCTTTTTAGTAGGAATCGATTTGATTTTGGTTCCATGTTTGCCCATGCTAGGTGGAACACAACATCTTGTGTTCCAGATAATGTCAACAGCAAGAATGGTGGTTTGGTAAAAGAACACGCTGACAGATTTAAAAATAGAATTTAAAAAAAGTGATGAGAAATACAATAAAGACAACAATTGCACTTATAGCATTAGCTGTATGCACAACAGGATTTGCACAAGATAAAAAAGCAAATAATATTGATAATAGTAATATTGCCCTAGCGGGGTATAGTCCGGTTTCCTATTTGGATCTAGGCCTTGTACAGATAGGGAACAAGGCCTATAAGTCAACATATGAAAAAGTAGCCTACTACTTTACCTCAGAAGAGCAAAAGGCAACTTTTGATAAAAATCCAAGCAAATATGTACCACAATATGGAGGCTACTGTGCCTTTGGGGTTTATGCTGGAGCAAAATTTAGGGTTGACCCCAACAAATTTATGGTTAAGGACGGTAAATATTATTTGTTCTTAAACAATGTAGAATTGGATGCAAAACAACTTTGGTTGGCAGAAAACAACCATAATAAGTTGGTAGGAGCAGCGGATACCAATTGGAAGAAGCTAAGCAAAACCCATAACTAGCGTAAGATTAATAATAACTGAGAAATTCATAATTATGAAATTTGTTACTAAAAGAATCCACGCCTTTTTAGATTACCCTGTTGCGTTGGCGTTGATTGCGTTGCCCTTTCTACTGGGGTTGGGAAGCACTAACCCTTTAGCCTTGCAGCTTTCCGTAGCGGTGGGAATAGCAGCTTTGCTACTGACCGTATTGACAGATCACCATTTGGGGGTTTTCCGTGTGATACCCTATAAGATTCATTTACTGGTGGATTTTTTGGTTGCCGTTGTGTTTATCTTGGCACCTTTTGTACTAGGGTTTGATGGTATTGATGCATACTATTATTGGATCAATGGGCTTGCAGTACTTATTGTGGTAAGCCTCCACAAACCAGAATTGACTTCATGATACAAGTTGGATACACTTGTTTTAAAGAGCTAGAGCACGTTGGTTTTATATTGGCGTGCTTTAGTTTTATATATTTATGAAAATGCAAAAACTACTTTCCGAAATCCGAAATTGTGAGCTGTGTAAGGAACACCTACCCCTGGGGCCACGACCTATTGTAGCCGGACATCCCAATGCCAAGATATTGATTATTGGGCATGCGCCAGGAACCAAGGTACACGCGTCTGGAATTCCCTGGGACGATCAGAGCGGCAAGCAATTGCGCAAATGGATGGGAATAAGCACTGCGGATTTTTATGATGCCACCAAAGTGGCACAGATGCCTATGGGTTTTTGTTACCCCGGCAAAGGAAAGACAGGGGATTTACCACCAAGACCGGAGTGCGCTCCCTTATGGCACGAAAAACTTTTAGGAAAATTAGAAAATATTGAGCTTACCATTTTAATAGGGCAGTATTCGCAGCGCCATTATTTAGGGAAAACCATGAAAAAGAACCTTACTGAGACGGTTCGAAATTATGAGGAGTACTTGCCAAAATATATGGTCATTCCACACCCGTCACCACGTAACCGATTTTGGCTGGCCAAAAACCCATGGTTTGAGGAGGAGGTTGTGCCTAAATTGAAAGGTAAGGTTAAAAATACAATTCAAAATGTAGTCGAATAAAAACAATATATTTCATTATTATCGATGAACAAAGACAATTATTTGTTTTTTTGTCGATGAACAAAGACAATTAGCATTATATTTGCTATTGTTAAGATAGTCTACATGGAAGAATTGTTTGCCATTCAAGAAGTATTATTGGATAATGTTTCAGCTAAGGAACGTTATTTGTTGACTGTTATAGACTGGAAAAATAGACTTATAGGAATAAAAGGAGCCAGAGGAAGCGGTAAGACAACATTGTTACTACAGCGAATAAAATTTAAGTTATCTAAAGACTACACTCCTCTATATGTTTCTTTGGACAACCTGTTTTTTTTGGAGAATACACTAGTCTCCTTGGCCAAAGAATTTGTTTTACGCGGTGGGACACACCTTTTTTTAGATGAAGTTCATAAATATCCAAGATGGTCTAGAGAACTGAAATTAATTTACGATCAATACCCAGATTTAAAAACAGTTTTTACTTCTTCATCCATGCTGGAGATCGATAAAGGAGAATCTGATTTGAGTAGAAGAGCAATGACCTATAATTTAAAGGAGCTCTCATTTCGGGAATTTATGCTCTTTGAGACTGGCTATAAACTCCCGAAAGTAGACCTGGAAAGTCTGCTTAGAAATCATAAGGAAATTGCCAGACAAATAAAGAGTGAAATAAATACACCGGTAAAATATTTTGAAGAGTACCTTAATTATGGTTGCTATCCGTATTATCTGGAGAATAAGGATAGTTACTTACAAAAACTGGAAAAGACAATCAATCTAATTCTAGAAATAGATGTGAATGCCGTTGAAAACATGCCTTACTCGGATATTAGAAAAATAAAAAAACTTTTGGTGGCTATAGCGCAATCCGTTCCTTTCTCACCCAATATCTCAAAATTAAGTGAGCGCCTTGGCATATCCAGGGATTTTTTATTGAATTCGATTAAAATATTGAATAGGGCCGACCTAGTAATAGAGCTCTTTAAATCTACAAAAGGCATTGGGGCCTTTACAAAACCAGAAAAGTTATACCTAAACAATACCAATCTAATCTTGGCCTTAAGCAAAAATTCCAATGAGATTGGCACAAGGCGAGAAACTTTTTTTGCCAATCAGTTTAAAAACTTGGAAGGTCATGAGATACATCTTGCAGAAAAGGGTGACTTTCTCATAAATCGAAAGTTTGTATTTGAAGTTGGAGGTAGAGGAAAATCGGCCAAACAAATTGAAAATATTAAGAATGCGTATGTGGTCAAGGACGATATGGAAGTTGGGTCGTTACATATAATTCCATTGTACATGTTTGGACTGTTATATTAATGTAATATGGATTTCACTTGAAATTTAGCAAGAAAACAACTTGTCAAAAAAGCAGGGTTCAGATTTCTTTATCTAAAAGCGAAGCGGTCTACCGCCTACGAACTAAAGTCTAATATACAGATCCATCATGCTTGCCTTTTTCCCAACCGTATTTTCCTAAATACTGGTTGGCACTATCAACGGCACCACCTTCAATAGTGGTCCCCATACTATCGTTCCAGCGGTTGAGATAGCCAAACAGGGAGATGACTCCCAACATCTCTACAATTTCCCCATCGTTCCAATGTTGGTGTAAGCGTTCCTTGATATCGGCATTTACGGTATTGGGCACTTGGGAAGCTGCCAAGGAGAAATCCAAGGCGGCCCGTTCCGCATCGCTAAAAGCACTATGGGAACGGTACTCCCAAATATTATCCAGTTGTTCTTGTTCCGCCCCATAACGTTCCGCGGCCCGGATGGCATGGGCCTGGCAATAGCGACATCCGGTAGCATTACTGCTTACCCAAGCAATCATGCGTTTTAAGGCAGAAGTAACACGCCCTTCATTGGCCATTACGGCCTTGTTCAAATTGATGAAGGCTTTTGAAATGGCAGGCCTATGCTGCATGGTTAGAACAGAATTTGGGCAAAATCCAAGGGTCTCATTAAAAAATTGGGCCAATTCCTTGGTTTCTATATCGTGGTTTGGGTCCAAAGGATTTACTAATGCCATACTGTGTTTGTTTAATTATGTTGGTGTACTTTTAACCTTTACAAGAAACATAAAAATTATGGGTACGACAAATCATATTACCACCAAATGGAAAGGCGGAATGGCCTTTGAAAGTAACAATCCATCAGGTTTGAACCTCACTATAGATGCAGGTCCAGACAACGGTGGTGAAGGAGCGGGGTATCGCCCTAAGGCATTGATGCTATCAAGCTTGGCAGGCTGCTCTGGCTTGGATGTGGCATCGCTCATCAAAAAAATGAAATTGGAGGTTGCGGACTTCCATATAGAAACCATTGCCAATCTTACGGATGAGCATCCCAGATATTATGACAAAGTGGTCATTGAATACCATTTCCACGGAAAAAATCTTAAGGAAGATAAATTGCAACGAGCGGTGGACTTGTCCGTAGAAACGTATTGTGGGGTCATGGAGATGTTCAGACGCTTTGCGAAGTTGGAGATAAAAACGATTTTTCACGAAGTATAGAATCAAACCCAAACTTTAAATGCAAATTCAAGGAATGGTTGACAAATCGTATGATTTAGAAGAAAGGCTAGTGAATTTTGCAGCAACCACCGCTATCTTTTGCAAAGGGATTCCAAACGATTTTGCGGGGCAATATTATGGTAATCAACTTTTACGTTCCTCAGGAAGTGCAGCACTAAACTTTGGAGAAATGCACGGAACCCAGTCAGATAGGGACTTTAAAAACAAGGCCATCATAGTTCTTAAAGAACCAAAAGAGTCCCGAATGAGCCTTAAAATTTTAACCAAAATGTTCTATGGTAACGCTAAAAACTAGGAAGGTTTATTGGATGAAGCAGAACAATTGATAAGAATTATTGCGACAATTATTAAAAACAAAAACGGCTAGTTTTTAGCTAAACCTATTTTAATCCAAACTCCAAATTTTGTATTTGAAATTTGCGTTTGAATTTGTAAAGTAAGCCATGCGCTGGACCATAAAACCAAAACCGGAACAACACTATATTGACCAACTCTCCAAAGAGTTAAGGGTTGATGGTTTGGTAGCCCAGTTATTGTTGCAAAGGGGGATTTCCAGTTATGGGGAGGCCAAAAAATTCTTTAGGCCAGAATTATCGGATTTATACGACCCCTTTTTAATGAGGGATATGGACTTAGCCGTGACCAGAATTGAAAAGGCCATTGCAAATAAAGAGAATATTTTGGTCTTTGGCGATTATGATGTGGATGGAACAACTGCTGTAGCCTTACTTTCCTCGTATTTATTGGAGGAATACCCCAATGTGGCAACCTATATTCCAGACAGGTATACTGAAGGTTATGGAGTTTCATTGCAAGGAATTGATTTTGCAGAGGATAATGGTTTTTCCTTGATTGTTGCCTTGGATTGTGGGGTAAAAGCAGTAGACCAAGTCGCTTACGCTGCAGAAAAAGACATCGATTTCATTATTTGTGATCACCACCGGCCAGGAGCGGCCTTGCCAAAGGCTGTTGCCATATTGGACCCAAAAAGGGAAGATTGCGACTATCCTTATGACGAATTATGCGGCTGTGGTGTAGGTTTTAAATTGGTGCAAGCATTGGCTGCGAACAAGGGGCAGACCATAAGCCACTTAATACCATATTTGGACTTGGTAGCTACCGCTATTGGAGCCGATATCGTGCCCATTACGGAGGAAAATAGGGTATTGGCCTACTATGGATTACAGGTCATCAACACCAATCCAAGGGCCGGGTTTAAGGCCATTATCAATCAGGTAAAAAAATCAAAACTTACCATTACGGATGTGGTTTTTATCATTGCCCCCAGAATTAATGCGGCAGGTAGGATGGAACACGGCCAACATGCGGTAAACCTGTTGACGGAAACCGATATAGAGCGGGCAGAACAGTTCGCAGCCGGAATTGAAAAATACAATTTTGATCGTCGTTCCCTGGATCAGGAAATCACCAAAGAAGCATTGACCCAAATAAAACAAAATCAAGAAGAGGAACGCTTTACCTCTGTAGTGTACAATGAAAAATGGCATAAAGGGGTCATCGGCATTGTAGCGTCTAGACTTACGGAAACCTACTACCGCCCTACTTTGGTCTTTACAAAAAGTGGCGATAAGTTGGCTGCATCCGCAAGATCTGTCAAAGGTTTTGATGTGTATAACGCTTTAGAAGGCTGCACGGATTTTATAGAACAATTTGGTGGCCACAAATACGCAGCGGGACTCACCCTACTGGAAGAACACTATGAAAGCTTTAAAGTACGGTTTGAAGAAGTAGTGTCCGCCAGCATAGATCCAAAACTACTTTCCCAAGAGCTGGTCATTGATGCAGAATTAGGACTAGATCAAATTACCCCAAAGCTTATGCGAATTTTAAAACAGTTTGCGCCCTTTGGACCTGGGAACAGAACTCCGGTTTTTCTTTCGGAAAAAGTGAAGGATACCGGGTACGCCAAAGGTGTTGGCGAAGAAGGAAAACACCTAAAGCTTACCGTTACCCAAAAAGGGTCCACTCCTATTGGGGCCATTGGGTTTAATTTAGGGAACAAAATAGGTGCAATTAAGATGAAGCCTCAATTTGATATTGCCTTTTCCTTGGACGAAAATGAGTGGAACGGCCAGGTGAGCTTACAGTTAAAACTAAAGGATTTAAGGTAGATGCTAGAAGGGTTACTATATGATAATCTAAAATTGGGATTTGGATGAGAATAGAACATTTGGCCATTTGGGTCAAGGATTTGGAGTTGATGAAACAGTTTTATTCGGATTATTTTAATGCGGAAGCTGGAAAGAAATACTGCAATCCCAAAAAGAATTTCAGTTCTTATTTTTTACGCTTTGATTCCGGTTCCCGCTTAGAGTTGATGCATCGACCGAAAATTATGCAAGAATCGAACAATAATCAGTTGGGACTGGCACATTTTGCCGTTAGTGTGGGTTCCAAAGAAATTGTAGATGAGTTGACCCAAACCTTAAAGGACAAAGGATATGTAATAACGGGTGAACCAAGGACTACGGGTGACGGTTATTACGAAAGCGTTGTGCTGGACCCCGAAGGTAATTCCATAGAAATTACCATTTGATATGAAGACAAAGGTGGACCCATACGCGGCATTACGATTCAAGGAATTCAATATTTTTCTTGCGGTTCGGTTTGCCATGGTATTCGCTTGGTCCATGCAATTTATTGTCATTGAGTGGCAGGTGTATTCCTTGACCAAAGACCCCCTCTCTTTGGGGATTATAGGGTTAATGGAGATTATTCCAGCGGTAAGTATTGCCCTCTTTGCAGGGCATATCGTAGATCAAAAAGAAAAGCGAAACCTGTTGGTCAAATGTATCTTGGGGTTTTCCGTAGTAAGTTTGGGCCTGTTTTTAATTACACTGCCCTATATAGAAGAAACCTACGCCACCAAAAACTTGCTTATTGGTATATATGCCTTGGTTTTTTTAGGGGGGTTGGTACGGGCCTTTATTGGACCTACCATTTTTTCTTTGATAGCCTTATTGGTTCCCAAAGGAATTTACCCCAATGCCGCAACATGGAGCAGTTCCACATGGCAAATGGCTGCGGTTTTGGGACCGGCATTCGCTGGGTTTTCCATTGGGTGGATCGGGGTACATTGGTCCATGTGTATCATTGTTGCATTTTCCATAATGGCCCTATTGTTTTTGTTTCGGATTTCAAAAAAACCGATACTCAACCCAAAATTGGGGGAACCCGTTTTTCAAAGCTTAAAGGATGGTTTGCAATTTGTATTTGGTAGCAAAGCTGTTTTTGGGGCGTTGACCTTGGATATGATTGCTGTTTTGTTTGGAGGTGCCGTAGCGTTATTGCCCATTTATGCCCAGGATATCCTAAATGTAGGTTCTGAAGGTTTCGGAATCCTAAGGGCCGCCCCGGCGGTTGGCGCGGCTATTACCATGCTTGGCTCTACCCGTTTTCCGCTTCATAAAAATGCTGGACGTAAGTTGCTCTGGGCCGTATTTGCTTTTGGGGTTTGCATCATTGTATTTGGACTTTCCACTTCATTTTGGATTTCCGTAATGGCGTTATTTTTTAGTGGCGCGGTAGATGGGGTATCCATGATAATTAGGCAGACCATTTTACAGTTAAAGACGCCGGACCATATGCGGGGCAGGGTGGCCTCCGTAAACTCCATTTTTGTGGGCTCCTCCAATGAGTTGGGTGCTTTTGAAAGCGGTCTTACCGCAAAACTTATGGGTACTGTTACCGCTGTTGTATTTGGGGGATGTATGACGCTATTGACGGTTGGGGCCACGGCATTGGTATCGCCTACGTTTAGGAAATTGGATCTATCCAAGGATGTGGAAGGTGATAATCCCCATTAAACAACAGCTATAAGACTTTAGGAATACATTAACATTTTTAGGTCTAAATAGAGGGTAACATTTTTTCTTTAGAGGAACTGTTTGTTACGAATGAAACTGTAATGAACATGGATACCTCCCTCTTTTATTTAGTAAAACTTTTGTTGGTTAGAAATAAGATAACGTTTGATAACGAAGAATTACAGTTACAAATACAGAGTCATCCATCTTATCCTAGTCTTCATGCTATTACGGGGGTTTTGGACCACTTTTATGTTGATAATTTGGCACTGGATGTGCCTGTTGATAAGGTGACCTTATCCCAACTTCCGAAAACCTTTTTAGCACAGTTAAAAACTGAAGAAGGTGAAGCTTTTGCCATAGTCACCAATGAAGGTTTGGATTATGAGGTTATAGCATCTAAAAAAGAGAAGAAAATATTTTCAATCAATGATTTTCTCAAAGCGTTTACTGGCATAATAGTAGCCGTAGAAAAAACCGAGGACACCATTGTTCCAAAGCGAGAAGACAAATCGGTGTTTTCAATAGTATCGTTTATTTCGCTGATTTTAGCTGGAGCCCTATTATTTAACTCAGGGATCGATCTAGTATCCTCATTATTTCTTTTGGTATCGTTTTTAGGTATTTATATAAGTTATGCGCTTGTAAAACAGGAGTTGGGAGAGTCAACATTGTTAGGTAATGCATTTTGCCCTTCTACAAGTACCCAAAGCAATTGCAACAAAGTATTGACGTCCAAAGGAGCTCAATTTGGCAATTTCAAATTAAGTGACCTATCAATGAGTTATTTTATTGGTACTACCTTGGCTGCCTTTTTAATAGGGTTTAATGGCAGCAACATAGTGCTATTGTATGCAATTGGTATGCTTGCGGTTCCTATAACAATATACTCTATATATTATCAATATGCTGTTGTTAAACAATGGTGTTTGTTATGCTTAAGTATTATTGGAGTGCTTTGGGTACAAGCTGCTTTTTCCTTACTAACTATAAGTTCCATTACATGGTATCTATCAAACGGCAACCTAAACTCACTTTTCATCATTACACTTTCGTTTTTAAGTGCGTTTGTTATCTGGAATAGCTACTCATCAAAAAATAAACAAATAAAGGAACTAACAACATCCAAGATCAAATACTTCAAGTTTAAAAGAGACTACAAACTTTTTGAATCTTTATTAAATGTATCAAAGACTGTTAATACCCATATACCAAATACTTCCGAGATTGTTTTAGGAAATAAAGCGTCAAGCTTGGACATTACAATTGTTACAAGTCCGTTTTGCGGACATTGTAAATCAGTACACACCCTTGTAGAAGATATTCTTAAAAAATATGCAGATTCGGTAAAGCTAACTATTCGATTTAATGCAAATGCCTCAAACGCAGCTTTAGTAGCTATCACCAGTCGGTTATTGGAACTTTACCATACTCAAGGAGAAATTAAATGTTTAGAAGCGATGCATGACATTTATGGTAATCTAGCTACCGAAAAATGGACTTCTAAATGGGGAATTACGGCTAATAGAGATGTATACCATCAAACATTGGAAAATGAATATCAATGGTGCATTGCTAATGCTGTCAATTTTACCCCAGAGCTATTGATCAATGGCAAATCATACCCTAAAGCTTATGATAGGGAAGATTTGATCTTTTTTATCGAAGAGTTAGAGGAGAACTGTTGTATCAATAGTGGAAACACCATAGAAAATGTAGAAGTAACAGCACAACTATAAATAGCAAAACCCTTTCGTAAAACGAAGGGTTTTGCATTTTGAACAATATTCTCTCGCGAAGAATGGACACAAACTGTGAGTGTCTCTAAATGTTCACGGAATATATATAATTCATTAAAATTTTTAATTATGAAAAGTTTAAAAAACTTAGGGAAAACTCTTAGTAAAAATGAGCAACAAAATATTAAAGGGGGACAATTACCTGACTTAGAATGTCATTTTATTTGTCATCTATTACTTGGATGTAGAAGATGTAATAGCCTTTAATCCTTTTAAAGGAGTTACTAAAAGTAAGTAACTCCTTTATTTTTATGATATATTAATTGATGCTACCCTTTCCTTTTTACAAACAAGCAGAAGCCAAAGATTGTGGTCCTACATGTATTAAGATTATCGCCAAACACTATGGTAAGGTCATTAACGCCCAACAGTTACGGGAACTTTCAGAGACCACCCGTGAAGGTTCCAGTCTTCTGGGGCTTAGTGATGCTGTAGAAACTATTGGTTTTAGATCCATAGGGGTCAAACTATCCTTTGAAAAGCTTAAGGAAGCACCATTACCTTGTATTGTCCATTGGAACAAAAATCACTATATCGTTGTTTATAAAATAAAAAAAGATAAGGTCTTTGTTTCCGACCCTGCGCATGATTTATTGGCGTATTCCAAATCTGAATTTATCAAACATTGGATCGGGGAAAATGCAGATCAATCTACCGAAGAAGGGATTGCTTTATTATTAGAACCTACGCCACACTTTTATGATTCAGCATTTGATGAAGATGATACTAAGTTTGGATTTAAATTCATCTTTAGATACGTCTATAAATACAAAAAATTCATAGTTCAACTCGCCATAGGTCTTTTAGCGGCAAGTCTGTTACAGCTTATTCTTCCTTTTTTGACGCAGAGCGTGGTTGATGTTGGTATAAAAAATCAAGACCTCAATTTTATTTATTTGGTGTTGATTGCACAACTGTTCCTGTTTGTAGGCAGGGCATCTTTGGAAATCATCCGGGGTTGGATATTACTTCATTTAAGTACCCGCATCAATATTTCATTGATTTCAGATTTCTTTATCAAATTGATGAAGCTGCCCATTTCCTATTTTGATGTGCGGATGACCGGAGATTTATTGCAGCGTATCAATGACCACAAACGTATAGAAAACATATTGACTACCTCCTCCTTAACAACGCTATTTTCACTTTTTAACCTATTGGTGTTTAGTGTGGTATTGGGCTATTATAGTCTCAAAATCTTGGGGGTCTTTTTTATAGGAAGTATTGTTTATATGGGTTGGGTACTCTTTTTTTTTAAACGAAGAAAAGAATTGGATTACAAGCGGTTTCATGAAGTGAGTAATGAACAGAGCAAGGTTATTGAACTTATCAACGGGATGCAGGAAATCAAGCTGCATAACGCCGAGAAACGCATGCGCTGGGACTGGGAATTTGTTCAGGCACGCTTGTTTAAGATATCCACAAAGAACCTTACACTTGAACAGACCCAGACCGTGGGTTCCAATCTAATCAATGAGTTTAAGAATATGCTCATCACCATTCTCTCTGCAACCCTTGTGGTTGAAGGTGAAATTACCCTTGGTGGCATGCTGGCCATTACTTCCATAGTAGGGCAGTTGAATTCGCCCATTTCACAGTTTATCAGCTTTATGCGAAACTTACAGGATGCTTCGATCTCCTTAGATCGTTTGGGAGAGATCCACAATAAAGAAGATGAGGAAATTTTGGGAGATGAAAGGATGAAACAAATTCCGGAAGATGTTGATCTTCAACTAAACAATATCTCTTTTAGATATGTGGGTGGACTAGAACCGGTACTCAAAGATTTAAGTTTAACGATTCCCGCAAAGAAAACGACCGCTATTGTAGGAGTTAGCGGTAGTGGTAAGACTACCTTAATGAAGCTCTTGTTAAGGTTCTATAAGGTTGACCATGGTGATATTACCATAGGGAACTTTAATCTTGATACTATTTCCCAAAAAGCTTGGCGAGACCATTGCGGTGTGGTCATGCAAGAGGGCTATATCTTTAACAATACAGTAGTCCATAATATTGCCGTGGGGCAAGACTACATTGATAAAGATAAATTGAACCATGCCATTAAAGTGGCTAATATTTCCGATTACATCAATAATCTACCATTAGGTGTGAATACCAAAATAGGGGCCGAAGGTTCTGGACTAAGCACGGGACAAAAACAACGCCTGCTTATCGCTAGAGCGGTGTATAAGAATCCAAAATTTTTATGTTTTGATGAGGCTACTTCTGCATTGGATGCCAATAACGAATCCGTTATCATGAGGAACCTGGACACCTTTTTTAAAGATAAAACAGCGGTGGTCATTGCCCACCGATTAAGCACGGTAAAGAAAGCACATCAAATTGTTGTGTTGGATCAAGGTAGAATTGTTGAAGTTGGCAATCATGATGCCTTAATAAAACAAAAAGGAAATTACTACCACCTAGTTAAAAATCAGTTGGAACTGGGCGATTAAGATATTCTTTCGCGAGGAATGGACACAAGCTGTGAGTGTCTTTAAAAGGTTCACGGTTTTAATTTAATTCTTAAAACTATCAAAATGAAGAATTTAAAAAACTTAGGAATAATCCTAAACAAAGAGGAACAAAAACAGATACATGGAGGAAAAGGTGATGGAATTTTATGTCCGGCAGGAGGATTTTGTGCGGATACTTTTCTAAGCGTAGCGGGGATACCTCCAGATGGATCGTTTTGTGCCATATTTACAAATGGGATTTGTACCGGGACAGTTCAAAGTGGTCAATGCTGTTTTGAGTAGCGCTTGTTGAAAACCAATCCTTGTTTTTACAACCAATTTGGTTAAAAATGATTGAGGTTCTATGCCCCTAGAACCTCAATTTTAAAAAAACATATCCATGCATGGAATTTAGCAATAGTGAATTGTAATATTCAAGAAAATAAAGATGATGCCGAAAAATGTACCAAACATTGTATTAAGGAGTGAAGAAGTCCAAGAAATCTTGGAAGCCACCCCTAGCTGGATGATTCGTTGGGGAAATATCCTTGTATTGTCCTTAATTGCAATGCTGTTGTTGCTCTCTTGGTTTATAAAATATCCTGATGTCATTCCTTCCAATGCTATTATTACAACAGAAATTCCACCTCAAAAGGAATATGCTAAATCTTTCGGTAAAATAGCTTCCATTTTAGTGGTTGATGATCAAAACGTACATCAAGATAGCCCCTTAGCTGTTTTGGATAATACGGCAAGTTTTAGAGACGTATTTTTACTTAAGTCCATCCTTGATACCATTACGTTCAATAGCGAAACCTTTGATTTTCCCATTACCGCAATTCCTATTTTAAGTTTAGGAGATATTCAACAAAGCTACTCTTCCTTTGAACTTGATTATTTGCGATATAGAAATAATAAAGAGTTTAAGCCTTTTTCCAATGACCAAAAAGCAAATGTTGCTTCTGAGAAAGAGTTGGGCTTTAGGTTACAAATGCTCGAATCTCAGAAAAAATCGGGTTTAAGTGAATTGGCGATTCAAAAAAAAGATTTAGATCGGAATAAAGTGTTATTGGACAAAGGGGTTATTTCTGCCCAAGATTACGAAAGAGCGCAAGCAAGTTATATAAGATTGGAAAACAACATTGCCAACGTTGACAATACCATTTCCCAAACTAGGGAGGCCATTAGCAATGCCAAAAGAACTTCAAGATCAACCCGTATCAACAAAACAACGGAGGAAATCGTTTTATTTAAAACAGTTATCCAGTCCTTAAATCAGTTGAAACAGGCAATTAAAGGTTGGGAACTATCGTATGTTCTAAAATCCAATGTTCACGGTAAAGTATCTTTTTTAAGGGATTGGAAGGTGAATGAGACGGTGAATCAAAATGAACTAATGTTCACCATTATTCCCAATGAGAATTCTAAATATATAGCGCAATTAAGATCACCAGCCCAAAATTCAGGAAAATTGAGAAAGGGACAAACTGTAAATATCAATTTAGAAACCTATCCGAGCACTGAGTTTGGAAGTTTAAAAGGACAAATCCACCATATAGGTTTATTTCCAGATGAAGAAGGGTTGTATTCTGTTAAGGTAGCTTTGTCCACAAAACTCATAACTTCTTATAAAAAAGAAATCCCATTTAAGCATGAAATGAACGGGACTGCTGAAATAGTCACGGAAGATTTACGATTAATTGAGCGTTTTTTGCACCAAATAAGGAGTGTTTTCAAAAATTGAATTTCCTAAACAGGGTTTGGGAATCAGGCTTAGGTAATGACATCATGCACCCAAAATACGCTTTTGCTCTTCTGGGTTTTGTACTTCCCACTTCGTATTTTATACAATTTCACCCTGTCCTATGTTGCTTTGCTTTTGCGGTATCGGGACACTCCAAAAAACAATAGCGGCATCCCAAGCCCTAATACAAACCACCACCAATTCTTAGAAGAAGTACCTTGTAAAGGTGTGGCATCCCCAATCAAAATATACGGGGCCCAATAATAAGGTGAGGTCAAACTCCCGGATTGTGCATTGAGGTAGTCCAATTTGGCAAGGCGTAACGACTCGGATTTGGATTTTCCTCCTTGGAGATTTTGATAGAATTGGGTCATGATCTGCTTTCCAGAGCCGTCATTAACCGTCCATAGCGAAGAGAGTACACTGCCCGCCCCGCTATTAAAGAATCCCCGGGCAAGACTGAGCACGCCTTCACCATCCTGTACTTTGCCCAAAGAGGTATTGCAGGCACTTAAGACCACCAATTCTGCCGGGGTTTTTAAAGGATAGAGGTCAAAAAGCGTCAACTTTTCATTGGGAAAGGCAATCCAAGGGGCAATAGAATCTTGGGCATCCGCATGTGTGGCCAAATGCAGGATTTGCGTGTTGGTCGCCATTTCTTCAAAGCGTTTTTTGGAGGCATCCAATTTTGTAAAAAAGTGTCCGTCCTTAAAAATGGATTGCACCGCCATGATTTCTTCTGCACTTTTGGTGAGGGGGGCTAATTTGCTATGGCCAAATTGTACCGGGGCAAAGCCTGCAAAGCTTTGCGCGGTTTTTCGTTCCAAGGTTTGGCTTTCCCTACTTGAGGAAAGGGAATAGGCATAGTGTATGACATGATCTTGGATGAGGTAGCGTTCCGAAGTTTTGGAAACAACTAAAGCTTCAAAAGGGATGTGTTGTAGATTGCCATCCGGGATAATGGTAAGGGGTTTCTCTTTTAGATAAGGGTGTACAGCTTTTGGAAGCAGCCAATCGTATAGCGTTTTGCTCAATTGTATAAACTGGCGCTTATCCGTTTCGGAAACAAAAGGACGTTCCAAATATTGGCGATAGCTCCTCAATTTTGGCATCACACTGTCCATGGTGGGAAGGGCAAACATTACTTTTTTTGTTCCGTCATAGAGGAGGCCATACCCTTTTTGATCTTCTTTTTGGGGCAATAGATATTCCAATAAGACACCCTTTTGCGTAAAATCATTCAAAGAGGCCAGCTTGACCGCTTTTTTGGCCGTATATATTTTTGGGTATTGATTTTCTAGCGTTCCCACAAAATCTTGATACGCCTCTTTACGGGTAAACCAGATTTCCTGAAGGGAATCACGATTGCCATCTTTGGCAGATAGCACCCTTTCTGCTTGGGCAATGGCCCGTTTTAACTCATATTCCTGACTCAGAATACTATCAGGCAGGTTTATTTGACTGCGTTGGCGTTCATAGGCCAGATTTTCCTGCAGCACGAGCGCCTTGTTGCGTTCCATAAAGTAATGGGCCTGATCTGCATCTTTAAGGGCGAACGCCGCTTGCACTCCCAAGGAATGGATTTCGGAAGCTTGTTGTTGCCAATAATATTTAGATTGGGTTTCCGTACTTTGCTGACGGATGATTTCCATTAATCCATCGGCCAATATGGAAGATTTCAATGCCCTTTCCAAATAGTTTGGTTTTTGTACTTCATCATGGTACTGCAACCACAAAGCAGTTCTGGTTTTTAGAATTTCGAGAATCTTCACCTTTTGTGGTATGTTCCCATAATCTGAAATTGTGCTATTTTCAAAAGATTTGCCAGGCAACAATTCCCAAAATGCCTTTTCTGAATGGTTTAGGGCAGCATCCAGATTTTTTTGAAGTAAAAAGGTTTTTGCCTGGTTCAGATATACCGTAGCCTTTAGTTCCGCCCTGGAGGGTGTGTGGTCCAAGGCCCTTTGAAAAAAGGATAAGGCGGTTTCCATATCCTTTTCTTCATCCCTATAAAAGACACCCATACTATTGGCAATACTTGAAATTGAAGCAGTGTCATTTCGCTTTAGTGCAATATCCAAGGTTTTTTGATAGTAATCCAGAGCATTGCCCAGACTATCTAGGTCCCTTTCACCATGTAGCAAGTGAGCAAGACTACGATATAGAGAATAGGAGGAATCATCAATTTTATTTTTTAAGGAGTCATTTAGACGAAGGCAATTTTTGAGTCCAAGCACATTCTTAATCGTCAAATTTTTTTGCCCCAGCTTACGATACACATCGGACGCATTGATACGATCAATGATATAAGCATGCGCAAAGCCTATTTCCAAAAGACGGGCTTCTGCCCGTTCATGAAATTGGTGAGCACGGTATAGATCACCCAGCTTCATATAGCTTGTAGCAATTCTTGAGAGCGATTCAGCAGACTTTTTGTCCTCCGGGATGGTCTCAAAGGCCTTTTTAAAAAAGTGTATGGCTTTACTATATTTTTGACTTTTTTCATTGTATGTTGCCAGATTAAAGTAGCATTTCCATAATAACCTTATATCCAAGGGTTCCAATTCTTTTGCAAGAGATAAACTTTGTACGGTTAAGTCTATAGCTTTGGGATAATCCTTGAATTCCCTGTAGTAGAAAGCGCCATAATCCAAAAGGCTTGATGCCAACCCAATCCTATCGCTTTCCTTTTTATATATTGTTAAAAGGCTATCCACTTTCTTAATTTTTTCAGATGTAGATAGTTTTGGGGAGTCTATGATCTTCAAATACTCAGGAGGGTATTTCTGTGCCGTAATAGGAACAAAAGCTAAAAATATGCATAGAACAAAAAGGGGCTTCCAAAGCCCCTTCTTTTTATGTCCTGCGTTTTCTTTATTGTTCAATACCAAAACAGGAATTTAAGTCAATCTCTGGATCCCTCTCTATTCCAGTGCTACCATGATCATGGTCATCACAACCGCTACCGCAACCATAGACTATTCCGTAATTCAAATATTCTTCGCAATCCACGGTCCAAACTTCTATATTGGGACAACGCTCCGATGTCTGAAACCTATGGATGGTAAACAAGTTCCCGTAGAATTCACGGGTACTTTTTATCGCACTTTCTTTGAGGTTCGAATCATTGAACTGCACCAAAATACGGGCCGTAGTTCCATCACATTCCAAACTGTGGTCATTAAACGAAATGCCATCTACAACAGAAAATAAAACAATGGGAAGCTGATCACTAAACCTAGCGGACAAGGAGGTGGATGTTAGGGTTGAGGCATTTTCTTCTGAAGTACATCCTTGGAAAAGGAGAAACGCACAAAAAATGGCAAAAAACAATACTTTGGTTCTCATAATAGTGAAGTTTGAAAAATAGTTATACGTGGAAATGTGCGGTTTTATTTAAACTTGTTACCCAATTAAGGTAAAAAAATTACTTTAGAAGAAAAAACGGCTATGCCCCTAAATCCCGAAAAATATCTTGATGGCCTTGCAAATGGTATAGTTCCTATAATACAAAGGATATATGACAATATGTTCCCACAAGTGGCATCTTTTGTAAAGAACAATAAAGGCACCCTTGTAGATGCAGAGGATATTTTTCAAAAATCGCTTATGCAGATCATAGCCAGATATAGAATAAGACCTTTTTCCATATCACACACTTTTGAAGGGTATTTTTTTACAGTTTGTAAGAATCTTTGGCGAAGAGAACTAAAAAGACGGAAAAAGGAGGTAACAAATCAACAAGTTTTGGAATTAGAAAATAAGAACCAGAATCTAACCATGTGTACATTGGAACAGGAGAAGTGGGAAATTTTTAATGAAAATTTGCAAGCGCTGTCGGAAAATTGTAAAACGATACTAAGCTATTTTTTCAATAAGAAACCTTATTCAGAAATTATGGAACTTATGGGATATACCTCGGACAATGTGGTTAGACAGCGTATTTTTAAATGTAAAAAGAAGTTGACGGAACTTATTAAGGAGGACCCAAAGTATAAATTAATAAATAAACAATGAGCAAGGCCCAAGAACATATCACAGCGTATTTGAACGGTGAAATGACTACTGAGGAGATGCTGGATTTTGAAAGGGAAGTATCCAAAGACCCAAAGTTGGCTGCATCCCTAAGGTTAGAAAAGGATATGCAAATCGCTTTTGGGGATGATGACTGGTTTTTGGATGAGGTGGAAACCTATGACCCTGGGCTTATTGAGAAATACACTTCTTTTTTTACAAGTAAAGAAGCAAAAGATCTAGAGCATAAAATTACAGGTGTCATAGCTAAAAATCGCCCAAAACAGGAAAAACCCAAATTATGGTATGCGGTAGCTGCCGCATGTATTGTGGGAATGATGTTGACTTATTTTCTGTGGCCCCAAGAACAGGTGGACTACCAAGAGTTATATGCGGATGTTATTGCCATCAATTCTTTGCCGTCCCTAATCTCTAGAAATACCAATGATCCCCTTTTGGTGAAAGGGCAAACCGCGTTTGAAGCCAAAGACTATAAAAAAGCTGTTGATTTCTTCTCCGGATACCAAGAAACCGGGCAAAAAGAACTGTTCTATGGCGAAGTGTATTTAGGGATTGCCTATTTGGAATTGGATAAATTTGATAGGGCCATAGAAACCTTTAGGAATTTGGAAACTTCGGAAAGCTTGGATAGCGGCTTGGCCAAATGGTACCGTGCTTTAGCGTATCTCAAAAAAGAGGATACCAAAGAACTCAAGAAAATCTTGAATGAGATAATATCCGTTAAAGGAACCAATTACCAGAAAGCCCAAGACCTTTTAAAGCAACTGGATTAAGCCTCTAGTTTTTGTAAGCTAAGGGTACTACCGTCAAATTCTGCATAGGTGAAGTAATTGATCCAATCCCCAAGGTTGACGTAGGTCGCTTTTTCTTCGAGTGCGATTTCCAAAGGCAAATGCCGATGTCCAAAAACAAAGTAATCATAGTGTTGGCTTTCCAATTTTCGCTTAGCGTACTGTACCAACCACTCCCTGTCTTCTCCCAAAAATTTGGCGTCCTCATCGCCTGAGATCAGCTTATTGCTTACGGATAGGTATTGGCCCAGCCTAACCCCCAAGTCTGGATGCAACCATTTAAACAGCCATTGGCATAACCTATTGGTAAAAACTTTCTTCATACGTTTAAAACCTTTGTCCCCGGGTCCCAGACCATCTCCATGGCCAATAAAAAAGGAAGTGTGGTTAATTTTTAGTTGTTGGGGTTTATGATAAACCGGGATATTCAATTCTTCTTCAAAGTAACCGTTCATCCAAAGATCATGGTTGCCCACAAAATAAAAAATGGAAATTCCCGCATCGGAAAGTTCTGCCAATTTGCCCAG
>CALGQU010000061.1 GCA_937959125.1 uncultured Croceitalea sp. | reverse complement strand
CGTTCCTTTAGAACGCACGATAATATTGTATTTGGTAAGGGGTTCATAGCCCAGATAACTGGTGATCAGGTTATACGACCCGGGAGGGACATTGGGAATTTCGTAGTTCCCATCAAAATCGGTTTGGGCCCCAAGGGCGGTTCCTTCCAAAAATACCGATGCGCCCACTATGGGTTGCCCTACCTTATCGGTCACTACACCAAAAACGGTAGTGGACACTTGGGCATTTGTGACGTATGGAAGGAAAAGGAAGAGTAAAATAAAAATTAGGGGACGAGTAAAGGGCGTTCTTTTCATTTTTGTTTAATGATTGCATAACAAAGATTAAACATTTATAAAAGAGAGCATAAGAATCGCTCTTAATTTATTCTTAAACATAACTTGTTCGCCCGGATAGGGATTTTTCAAAACTAGATTTTTTAACAGCTTTCCGTTCCGGCTATTCGCTTTTCATCCCTACACAAAAACTGGACAGCGGCAATACCTAACATCCTATTCCCTAATTTTAGGGAACAAACCGATTAAATTTAAAAGAACTCATCAATGAAGATTAACGATACCGATCCCTTACCAGTCTATAAAGCCGCAGCACAACGATATGACCGTATGAAATACCGCCGTTGCGGAAACTCTGGAATACTATTACCTATGCTATCCTTGGGCCTATGGCACAATTTTGGCCATACCGATGATTTTACCAAAGCCCGAAAAATTGTAAGGACCGCTTTTGATTATGGGATCACCCATTTTGATTTGGCCAACAATTATGGTCCTCCGTATGGTGCTGCCGAAGAAAATTTTGGACGTATTCTAAACAAGGATTTAATGCCCTATAGGGATGAGCTCTTCATTTCTTCCAAAGCGGGTTATGATATGTGGCCGGGGCCGTATGGGAATTTTGGATCCAAAAAATACCTGATGGCCAGTTTGGACCAAAGCCTAAAGCGTATGGGCTTGGACTATGTAGACGTTTTTTATAGCCATAGGCCAGACCCAGAAACGCCCTTGGAAGAAACCATGGGTGCCTTGCACCAAATGGTACAACAGGGAAAAGCACTGTATGTGGGAATATCCAGTTATGGTCCAGAAGAGACGGAAAGAGCGTATGACATCTTGAAAGCCATGGGCACCCCCTTACTGATCCATCAACCCAAATACAATATGTTTGAAAGAGGGCCAGAAGAGGGTTTGTTGGACGTTTTGGGCGATAAAAAAGTAGGCTCCATTGTCTTTTCCCCCTTGGCGCAAGGCCTGCTGACCAATAAGTATCTCAAAGGCCTTCCAGAGGATTCCCGGGCGGTAAAAGACGCAAGGTATCTTACGACAAGCCATATCACCTTGGATATCATTGAAAAAACGGCAAAATTAAATCGGGTAGCGGAGAAACGCGGGCAAACCTTGGCCCAAATGGCCATAGCCTGGTTGTTGAAGGATGAACGCGTAACCTCCGTACTGGTTGGGGTCAGTAAAAAGGAGCAGTTGCTGGACAACATCAAAGCCTTGGATAACATTGTCTTTACTAAGGACGAACTTCAAACCATAGATAATATCTTAAATGGATAGATGTATTAACTCCGCAAAGGGTATCATACTGCACAGCATACTTCTAGCTTAAAATTCGGCATAGGCTCAACGGAATTTTTAAGCTCACATGATACACCATTTTGTCCGGTCGAGCGCAGTCGAGACCTCATTGTAAATGGTCTTTTTTATAACTTCTCGACTGCGCTCGAAGTGACATTTCTTCCACGTATTGACCCTTACATGTCTAATAGGTTCTTTCTATCTAGAACCCATGTAGTTTATTGACTGCCAATAACGTATGATTTAACCCCAAGTTAGTTCACTGCAACTTAGGATTCGGGTAATTATCGGATTGGTCCTCAATAGTATTGTCCAAACAAGTAAAATCTTTTTCTACCAAGACGGAAAGTTGCGTAGGGTCGTTCCAAGCGACTTGATTGCTTAGTCCTACCTGGTTGCCGTTGGCCCATTCCTCCTTTTTATCCTCGGGAAAGTACACCGTAATGGTATCCGCTACATATTGGGCTTCCAACTCAGAAATACCTGCTTTTGCTTCCAAAACATAGATCAGTTGGTTGTTGGCAAAGTTCGTGGTCTCCGCATAGCGTCCTTCCTTGGCAAAGGTTTCTACCTCGGTTTTGGTCAATCGTAAGCGTACGGAATTTCCTTTGATCCTAATTTTCATCTGCTTCTTTTTTGGTGACAAGGCCCTTTGTAAACTCGTTCAAGGTCTCTACCTTTTCTTCAAAATCCCCTTTAATGGTTTTGCGGTATTCGTTAAGGTTTTTGACCAAATCATCTATATTTTCTGGGATCACATCCTCAAAAAACTGCCGCAACCGTTTGGCAGTAGTAGGCGATTTTCCATTGGTGGAAATGGCCACTTTTACATTGCCCTTGGTCACAATACCGCCCATATAAAAATCGCAAAAAGGCGGATTGTCGGCCACATTGACCAGAATGGAGCGCTTTCTGCAATCGGCATGTACTTTTTCGTTCACCTTGGGCACATCCGTAGTAGCGACTACTATATGTTTTTTTCGCAAGTATTTACGGCGGTATTTGCCCGTATGCATGGTTACCTTATGCTTTTTGGCCAGCGCAATAGTGGCAGGGCGGTACATGGGGGAAATCATCTCAACCTGGGCATTTGGGCTTGATTTTAACAAGAACGTCAATTTTTCCTCGGCGACGTTGCCTCCCCCAACAATAAGTACCTTAAGTACATTGACCTTTAAAAAAATGGGGTATAGTTCATTCCGTTCCATGTAGCAATTCTTCTTTTATGGTATGATTTATGGTGATGCGCGTGCCCTCACCAGCAATCGAATTTATAAACAATCTTCCATTAATATAACTGATCCGTTCTTTCATAAAAAAGATACCCATACCACCTTCGCTATTGTGCTTTGGGGGTTCCTCTAAAACTTTTGGATCAAAACCCTTACCATCATCGTCAACAGTAACGCTTAAGATACCATCCTTAAAGTTAATGGTCACCAAAATATAGTTGGAATCCGCATACTTAATGGCGTTGTTAACGGCCTCTTGGGTTACCCTGTATATATTGGTTTCCGCCAAAGAATCAAACCGGATCTGTTCTTCCGCCTTGTTTTCAAACAAGATGTTCTTGCCCGTTAACTTACTGAGTTCTTGGGTCATTTTTTGCAAAGCGGGAAAAATACCATGGTCCTGTAATTCCGGTGGGGTAAGGTTGAACGTAGCGGTACGCACCCCTTTAATAAGATCAGAGGCCAGGTCTTTTAGGTATTCGATTTTCTCTTTGGTTTTCTCCTGTTGCGCTAGGTTAATGGATTCGATATTGAATTTTAGGGCGGTGAGCATTTGACCAATCCCGTCATGGATATCCTTGGCAATACGCTTACGTTCTTCTTCTTGACCTTCTACGATCTGACTTGCCTGTAGTTGTTTTTGACGAATGCTCTCCTCGTAGTTTTGCTTGGTTAGCTCTTCTATTTTAAGTTGGTTGTGTTTGCGCTGCGTAATGTCTGAACAAAGGATAAGGATACTTTGTTCTAGACTCCCTTGGTGTATGGGGATGATGGAAACATCCAACCACAATTTTTTATGCTCCTTAATGGTAATCTCAATTTCCTCCGTCCGGATGCTCTTACGCTTACTGGTCAAGATTTCCCTAAGGTACTGTTGTTGCCCCTCGTCTAACGTCAAGATTTCCGATAAGGGTTTGTTTAAGGCCGATTTGGACTGTTCCAGTAATTTTAAAAATTTCTTGCTGATGAAAACTACGGTGCCGTCACTACGGATGCTGGCAAAAAGAGCGGCATTGTCAATCACAAAGTTGAGCTCTTGAAGCTCTTTTAAGGAACGCTCTTTCTCTACGAACAAAGCCTTGATTTCCGTGGCCGATGCATCGGATTTCTTTTGGCTCTCCAATAGGGTAGTGATGGTTTTTTTGATTTGAAAGGATAAGGGCCTAAAAATAAAGACGATTTCCAGAAACAAGATCAATAGCGAAAATCCAAAGAGGAGCATCTCCTTCAGCTTTAGTTGCTTTAGTTGTTCTTTGCTCCGCGCGTCATATTGATTCACTATGGCATCCATTTTAAGCAAAAAAGGGCGCTCGTTTTCCAAAAGGGTGTTAAGGGCTTTGGGCGATATCACACCCCCATTGGTCGTTAAGATATCCTCCGCGGCCTCTGCCATTACCGTAAAATGCGGATTCAAGTCATCAAAAAGCATTAAGATGGTCTTGCTTTTTTCAGGCGGCAGTCCAATACTGTCATTACCTTTCTGGAGGCCGAGGTGTGATGTGGTCCAGACGGATAAGGTGGTTTTTAGATTGGTCAAAAGCTGCTCTTGCTTTTGGCTTTGCCCCTGGAATTTTTGAAGTAAAAGGGCTTCCTTCACCAATTTTTGACTGTAGGCACGCTGTCTGCCGGCCACGTTAATAACCCGGGAATCGTTCAATTGGGAATTCAGATGTTGTTGTATAAGAATTTGCGCAATAACAATGGTAAGGGCAATGGCGGCAATGGCCAACAAGTACCACTTTTGTACCCTTAGAAAAGTAGTGGTATCCAGTGCCGGTTGTTTGCCGTTTTTATCCATGCCTAAAATAGTTTAGCGCAAATTAAAGTCCTAAGGCTTTTTGTATCAATGAAGTGGAAGTGTCCGAGAAAGGAAGCTTTAACGCCGCGTTTTGGCCTTTTTCAGACATTTTTCGCCACGTTTTTTGCAAAATATCAATGACTTTGTCCTCTTGGTGCTTTGCCGCAAAGGCCTCAAAATAATGCTCCAAAAACACCAGGCATATGACATCTTCCAAGGTTTGCGTTTCCGTGCTCTTTTTAAGCTGTTTTTTCAGCAATAAAAACTCCACTTGGGCAATGGTATCGGCATCATAATCCAAGCTTTCCAAAATGCCTTTTGCTTTTTGGGCGTGGAATTTTTTGAGTTCTTGGCGCCATCGTAAATAGCCTTGTCTGTTCATTTCAAAAGAATCCCTGGGAATCTCCCACCTGCATATATGTTGGCATCGAGCGGTAAGCTGCAACGCCTCGGACGCATCAGGCTCAAAGTGGTTCAAAGTAGCCGTCATACGCATGGCATAAAGAACCTCTTTTGGGTAGTTTTTGCCATCGGCCATTTCCGTATTGGGATCGTTGCCATTGGCGGCATCAAAAAGTTCAAATGCCTTGGCAAGTTTGGAAACTGGGGCCATAGAATATCGTTTGGGCTAAAACTATTCAGAAAAACCTAGATACACAAAACCTGCGTCTATTTTAACGGGATAGGTAGCTATGGCTTCTAAATCCCCGTTGAGGTTTTCCCCGGTCTCCAAGGAAAAGGTTTTTTTGTGCATAGGACAAGCGACCTTGGCAATACCCTCTTGATCACCGATCATCCCCCGGGACAATACCATTTCCAGCTTATGGGGGCACAGGTTTTGACAGGCATACCATTTGCCTTTTCGCGCAAAATTAAAAAGAGCGATTTGCTTATCCTGGTATTTGACGCAGGCCCCTCCGTTTTTAGGGATGTCTTTCACCCTGCAGGCTTTAAACCATGTGGTTACTGATGTTGCTGCTACCGTGTTGTACGTATCCAATAGTGCTTCCATATCTATTTAATTTATCCAAGGTTCAGGCATTTTTTGTTCCCTTAGGTCTACAAAAGTGATGTTGTTATCGCGATCGTCAGTATTTACAAAATGGGAAAAACGCTTACGGATTTCCGGGTTGACCACCGCTTGTTTCCATTCGCATTCGTATTTATTGACCAAGTCCTGCATATCCGCTTCCAAATCTTGGGCGAGGTGTAAACTGTCTTCTACCACTATTCTTTTAAGCTGCTCTATACCGCCTTCTAACTTTTCCAACCAAGCTGCCGTGCGTACCAAGGGTGCTGCTGTGCGGATGTAGTACATGAGAAAGCGATCCAAGTATTTAATAACGGTATCGTTGTCTATCTGCTCTGCCAATAATTGGGCGTGTTTTGGGGTAGCCCCGCCGTTACCGCATACATAGAGGTTCCAACCGCCTTCCACAGCGATGACACCAAAATCCTTGCCGCGTGCTTCCGCACATTCCCTAATACAACCAGAAACACCACCCTTTAGTTTATGTGGAGACCGAAGCCCTTTATAGCGTTCTTCCAGCGCAATGGCAAAACTCACACTTTCATCCATT
>CALGQU010000060.1 GCA_937959125.1 uncultured Croceitalea sp. | reverse complement strand
TAAAAGGTCAAAATTTTGAATTTACTTATAAAACAGCAGATTACACAACTCCCAATGGAACCAGGGTTTCTTGGGCGGGAAAACCAAGCTCTTCCGCTTTTTTTGATACTGAGAAAGTTGTAGATACCGTTAACGTCACCTTAGGTTGGGGGCTGCCAATTTTTGGAAAGCCCGCTACAAAACTTGGGTTTGGACTACCAAGACCGGTTGGCATAAACGTTATAGTGCATTCCCAAGATGACGATTTGGATTTTCAAGGAATCAGTGTTGGTTTTGGAGATGGAGAATTAGCAGATTTAAGCTCGCTGTTCGATTTGGAAAGCTCCAATATTGTGCAAACCACAAATACCTATTTTGTGCGACCCGATGTTTGGATTTTCCCTTTTTTAAATGTGTCGGGGATTATAGGAAGAGCGGATAATACCGTAGCGGGGAATTTCAATCTAGATCCGGAATTTAGGCAAGGTATCGTGGACTTGGCGCCTTTTTTAGGGTTAAGTCCTAGTGATATCCCACAATCATTGCCCCTAAATATAGATGTAAGTGCAAATATAATAGGCGGTGCCGTTACCCTTGGTGGTGGTATAGGAGATGTCTTTGCAAGTGGCACCTATCAATTTATCAGGGCAAGTGTGGAAGAGGCAAATACAACTACTACGGCAAATGCCTATGTGCTTTTAGCTGGCTATCGTTTCGGAAATAATCTCAATGTTTTTGCAGGAAGCATGGGTCAATTTTATGATTCCGATGTATCAGGCTTTTTTGAATTGGAAGATGGGAATATCTTACGCTATAATGTGAATTTTATTCCCACACAATGGAACGCACTATTTGGAGTCAATAAAGGCTTTGGTAAACATTGGGATTTTATGGTACAATTGGGTATTGGGGGAAGACAGCAATTAACAGCACAACTTGGATACAGGTTTTAGCTACTTGCGAACAAAAAAGTGTTTTCTTTTTAGATAAGCCGTTATTGATACCAATACTACCACGGCAATCAAAACATAAATAAACTTAGGTACAGGTACAGGGTCTCCTGCTGCGTAGCTGTGTAATCCCGATAAATAGTAGTTCACACCGAAAGAGGTCATAATAATAGAACCAAAAGCAAAAACGCTGGCCACATTTAAGGTATATCGACCTTTTAAGGCAGGAACAAAACGAAGGTGCAATACGACAGCATAAACAATTATGGAAATCAAGGCCCAAGTCTCCTTTGGGTCCCAAGCCCAATAGCGGCCCCAAGATTCGTTGGCCCAAATACCACCAAGGAAAGTACCCACAGCCAATACAAACAAGCCAATCGTCATCGATATTTCGTTAATATAAGTGAGTTCTTTAATACGAATCGCTATGGCTTCCTTGGATTTTTTGGTTTCTATAATCATCAAAATCAAAACCATAAAACCTAAAACCGCAGACAAGGCCAAGGGAGCATAACTGCTAACAATGGTAGCAACATGTACCTTAAGCCAAAAGGATTTCAATACAGGCATTAAGTTGGTAATCTCTGGACTTAACCAGTCCAAGTAACTAACGAATAACAGAGAGCCTGTAAACAGGGTTGCTAAAGGCAGAGAAAAGTCTGATTTTCTAAAGGTCATTAATCCGCAGAGCATTAAAACCCATGCTACAAAGACCAACATTTCGTAACCGTTACTCCAAGGGGCATGTTGGGCTACATACCAGCGTAGCAATATGTTTCCTGTAAAAATTAGAAAGCTGATTAGGGAAAGGATAACCAGAACATTCCATAGTGCGTCCATAAAAAGTTTTTGCACGAATATTTTGGCCAAGGCTAATAAGAGCAGCACGAATCCCAAAGTGAAAAACACTTGAAACAACCAAAAATTGAGGTTCATTTCATTGTACCACAACTCGGCCTCTACTCGTTGGCTATTGGGAATAATGTCTTTTCCCAAGGTGCTTTGATAGGTATTGATATAAGATAATTTCTCAGTCGCGCCAGCCCATTTTTTAACCGCTATATCATTAAAATATGAAGGTGTAATGGTTTGCACGAAACGAGCATCCTCCGGAGGAAAATCTTTAAAATGATGGGTGTAACTATACCAAGTATCCTTATCATCAAGACTGTTGGGATAAATCTTTAAATAATTTCCCGAAAAAATATTGAACAAAATATTGAAGCGCTCGTCTACCTTGAGTACTTCTTTATCAAATTCATTATGCTCCGCAGGTTTTTTGGCATTGGCTTCTTCAGCCACTTTGGTAAGTACATAATCGCCACTTGGATTTATTAAATCATCAAAGGCAATTAAACCTTCATCAGTAATTTTTAATGCATCAAAAAAGCTTCCGCCTTTCTCCGTGTTAATTTTTATGATAGGAATCTGTTGCCAAGCGCCCGGAGAAACGTGCATAGCAAGGAATACCTGATTGGCATCTAAGAGAATTTCTTCACCATCACTTTTGTATTTGAAATAGGGTTTGCGTGAAACTTTGCGCAAAAACTCAGAGGCTAAAGTATTGATAGGTTTTATTCTACCGTCTAAATCTTGCACCATCAAACGGCCAAAGAGTGCCGCATGCTGTTTCTCTATGACCTGTTGGGCAACCAATTCAGGAATCGAAATGGTATCATTCGCTTGTTGCGCCTGAAGACTTACGCTCATCACCCCAATCAGGAATAGGGCCGTAACCCCTTTTTTTGTCTTTAATTTTTTAAGTTTTTTGTTGATGGCCATAAAATGGGAACTCTTTCCAAATAGCGTAAAGAACATGCCAATCATCATTAGAAAATAACCCGCATAGGTAACGTTGGTGCCCAAAACATCATGGTTAACGGATAAAACCGTTCCTTTTTCGTC
>CALGQU010000059.1 GCA_937959125.1 uncultured Croceitalea sp. | reverse complement strand
TTGGCCGCCATAAAAATAGGACAGGTCATGTTGGGCCTAAGCCCCATCCATACGGTATTAATAGCGGGCTCCATCACTATGGTATTTAGTGCCGTTGGCGGATTTAAGGGTGTGGTGTATACCGACTTTATCCTGTTTTTTGTAGCTATGGTAGGGGCTATAGGAGCTGCAATCTACTTAGTGAACTTACCCGAAGTAGGCGGTTTATCCAACGTACTGGAAAACGAATTGGTACAGGAAAAAATGTCCATACTCCCAGATTTATCGGACACCAATGCCTTGATGACCATTTTGGTGGTTCCTTTGGCCGTACAGTGGTGGAGCGCTTGGTATCCTGGTGGGGAACCCGGCGGTGGTGGTTATGTGGCCCAACGGATGTTAGCGGCCAAAAACGAGGACCACGCCATGGGGGCTACCTTCTTTTTTAATGTGATGCACTATGCCTTGCGACCTTGGCCTTGGATTTTGGTGGCCTTGGTTTCCTTGGTGGTATTCCCGGATTTGGAGAGTATCCAAAGTGCTTTTCCAAACATTACAGCAGATAAGTTAGGACATGATTTGGCCTATTCCGCTATGTTGACCAAACTGCCAACGGGCTTATTAGGTGTTGTCCTTGCCTCGTTGGGTGCTGCCTACATGAGTACCATTTCCACCCATTTAAACTGGGGATCGTCCTATATCGTAAATGATTTTTACAAGCAGCAAATCAATAAACAAGCAAGTGAAAAAGAATTGGTCAACGTTGGCCGCTTGTCAACCGTGGTGTTAATGGTATTGAGTGCAATTTTGGCCTTGGCCTTGACCAATGCCACACAGCTGTTTGACATCATCATCATGTTTGGTGCCGGTACCGGACTTATTTTTATTTTACGATGGTTCTGGTGGCGTATCAATGCGTGGAGTGAAATCGTAGCGATGTTTGCATCAGGGTTTATTTCCATACTCTTTACCTTCGATTTGGGGATATCCCTAGGAAATCAAACACTTCCCCAGTACTTGTTTGGGGGTGAGGGACTAGCAGGGTTACTGCCGGAGTGGAGCAAGTTTCCAATGGTGGTTTTGTTGACGACAATCATATGGGTAATGGTAATGTATCTCACTAAACCGGAGTCCAAAGAAACCCTTTCCAAATTCTATGCAAAGACAAAACCAGGGGGTCCGGGTTGGAAGAAAGCCCTAGGGGCCGAAATATTGGATGAAACTGCCCCTTGGAGCGTTCCCAAGGGTATCTTGGCCATGCTATTGGGGTGCGTTTTTGTCTACAGTATCCTGTTCGCTACCGGGTATTGGATTTATGGAGAGACAATGCTCGCGCTTGGCCTTACCATTCTGGCGGGAGTGGCCGGGTTTGTATTGGCAAAGATTTGGAGGAAACTAAGGCATCAGGTATTGTAGGGCATTGCTCTATTTCGCCATCAATTTCGCCACATATTTCCCAATGACATCAAACTCCAGGTTGACGGTTGTACCCACCGTATAGGTATTAAAACGGGTATGCTCATAAGTGTAGGGTATTATAGCCACCTTAAAGGTGTTGGTCCCAGAATCTACTACGGTTAAACTGGTGCCGTCTATAGTAATGGAACCCTTTTCTATGGTTGGGTTTCCTTGATCCGCGTCGTATTCAAAAGAAAAGAACCAACTGCCATTTTCTTCGGAAACCCCGGTGCAAACCCCAGTTTGGTCCACGTGTCCTTGAACAATATGTCCGTCTAGGCGCGCGCCCAAAATCATGGCACGTTCTAGGTTGACCACATCTCCTTCTTTTAAATTTCCCAAGCTGGTTTTATCCAACGTCTCCTTAATAGCGGTAACCGTATACTGGTCCCCATCTAGAGCTACCACGGTTAGGCAAACCCCATTATGTGCCACACTTTGGTCAATCTTTAATTCTTGGGTAATGGAAGAGCTAATGGTCATATGGAGGTTCTCACCCTCACGTTCCAAACGGGCCACTTGGCCCAAAGTTTCAATAATTCCGGTAAACATACAGTTAGAATTTTGCTAAAATCACAGGACGAACAGATGCCAATAATTTAGCTAGCTTTGCAAGGTAAAATTAGGCATTCGATTATGGATACTAAACAAGATGGTAAAAAAATAAGGCTTGGGATTTCCGTTGGGGACTTAAACGGCATTGGCTGTGAAGTGGCGCTTAAGACGTTTGAGGACAATAGAATGCTGGATTTTTGTACCCCGGTACTCTTTGCGTCCAATAAAACCATCTCCCACCAAAAGCAAGCATTGAATATCCCGGTAAGTTTTAATGGCGTCCACGACGCTTCTAAAGTGCTGGACGGAAAAATCAACGTGGTCAATGTTTGGAAGGAAAACCCAAAAATCAATTTTGGGGAAGCCACGGAAGAAGGGGGCAAATACGCCATAAAATCCTTACGGGCAGCCGTTAGTGCCCTTAAAAATGGGGATATCGACGTTTTGGTCACTGCCCCGATCAACAAAAACAACATTCAGGCCGAGGATTTTAAATTTCCGGGCCACACGGATTTTTTAGCCCAAGAGTTGGAAGGTGAAAGCTTGATGTTCATGATTACGGACACCCTTAGAGTGGGATTGTTAACCGATCATATTGCCGTTAAGGATGTGGCCAATGCCATTACCACCAAATTGATCAACGATAAAGTGGCCACCTTGACCAAATCCCTTAAGATGGATTTTGGTATTCGCAAGCCAAAGATTGCACTTTTAGGTATTAACCCACACAGTGGGGATAACGGGACTATTGGTGAGGAAGACGACAAGATCTTAAAGCCTGTGGTCCAAGACTTGTTTTCAAAGGGCAACTTGGTCTATGGCCCGTATTCTGCGGACAGCTTTTTTGGCTCCAATACACACCAAAATTTTGATGCTATCCTAGCGGCGTACCACGACCAAGGGTTGATACCCTTCAAAACCTTGGCCTTTGGCAAAGGGGTCAATTTTACGGCAGGTCTTAGCAAGGTACGGACCTCTCCGGACCATGGTACCGCTTATGAAATTGCAGGGCAGGGCAAAGCTGATGCCAGCTCTTTTAAAGAAGCGGTTTTTAGTGCAATAGCTATCTATAGAAACCGAACGGAGTATGAGGATTTGACCAAAAACCCCTTGCGTAAACAGCGCCCTAAAAAGTCTGCATAAACCGAAGTGCTTTATTTTTCGTAAAGAATTGGCTTTTTATAAATAAATAGTATCTTTGCAGCCGCCTTAACGGAAACGTTGGGCATCCCTTTATTGGGTAGGTATACCAACCTAAAGTGTAAAAATGATGAAGTTGAAGGAGTTTTTTATTCCTTTTTCAGGTTTGAAATTAGGAAAGCACGAGTTTGAGTATACGATAGACAATACGTTCTTTGATTCTTTTGGTTTTGAAGAGTTCAATGCGGCCGACATTACATTGAAAGCTATATTGAACAAGATGAGTACCATGATGGAGCTGGAAATCATTGCAGAAGGTACGGTCAATGTCGCTTGTGATTTAACAAGTGAGCCGTTTGATCAAGAAATTGAAGATGCCAGTTTGCAATTGGTCATCAAGTTTGGTGGGGAATACAATGATGAAAATGATGAAATTCTGATGCTGCCCCATGGGGAATATCAGTTCAACATTGCCCAATATGCCTATGAGATGCTTGTTTTGGCAGTACCCCAAAAAAGAATCCATCCAGGAGTTTTGGACGGTACATTACAGTCTGAAGCATTGGAAAAGCTAGAAGCATTACAACCAAAGGAAGAAAAGGAAAATAAAGAAGATACCGATCCCAGATGGGACGATTTAAAAAAATTATTAACGGATAAATAGGAATCAATGGCACATCCTAAAAGAAAAATATCGAAAACCAGAAGGGACAAAAGGCGTACGCATTATAAAGCGGTTGCGCCAACCCTAGCAAAGGACTCCACAACAGGTGAACTACACTTGTACCATAGGGCGCATTGGCATGAAGGCAAACTCTATTACAGGGGCCAAGTGCTTATTGATTCCGCAGACGAGGAAACCGCCGCATAATTGGTGCGCTTTTCTGGATAGAAAATAGAACTCCCATTCCGAAAGGAACGGGAGTTTTTTTATGGACACTAAGTATTTCAAAAAAGCAATTTTAGCTTAAAAAGTCGTAGAAAATGACTAATTTTCCCCACTTTTGAGTCGATTATTGGCTTTTTTGACTAAAAACGGACATTCGGATGAATAAAAAAACAGCAGCAATAACGGCTGTGGGAGCCTACCTCCCGGATTTTGTACTCACCAATCAACTGTTGGAAACAATGGTGGAGACCAATGACGAATGGATTACCTCTAGGACAGGAATAAAAGAACGTAGGATTCTAAAAGGAGAAGGAAAAGGAACTTCTTATCTGGCCATAAAAGCAGCCGAGGATTTGTTGGCAAAAGCCAAGCTAGACCCAAAGGAGATAGATTTGGTCCTTGTGGCCACCGCAACCCCAGATATGTTGGTCGCTTCCACTGCCGCGTTCGTAGCATCTGAAATTGGAGCCGTCAATGCATTTGGTTACGATTTATCGGCAGCATGTTCCAGTTTTTTATACGGCATGTCTACTGCATCCAGCTATATTGAATCCGGGCGTTATAAAAAGGTATTGCTCATAGGTGCGGATAAGATGTCCTCGATTATAGATTATACGGATAGGACCACATGCATCATTTTTGGTGATGGTGCCGGAGCCGTCTTGTTTGAACCTAATGCAGAGGGGCTAGGATTGCAAGATGAGTACTTGCGTTCCGATGGCGTTGGAAGGAATTTTTTAAAGATGGATGCCGGTGGTTCCATATTACCAGCATCGGAAGAAACGGTGAAGAATGGCCAACATTACGTTTTTCAAGATGGAAAATCCGTGTTTAAATTTGCCGTATCCAATATGGCGGACGTCTCTGGAAAAATCATGGAACGCAACCAATTGAGCCATGATGATGTACATTGGTTGGTGCCGCATCAGGCCAATAAGAGAATAATTGATGCCACAGCAAGGCGCATGGGGGTTGAAGATAGTAAAGTAATGATGAATATCCATCGTTATGGCAATACGACTTCCGCTACTTTACCTTTGTTGTTATTCGATTATGAAAAACAATTGCAGAAAGGGGATAATTTAGTGTTTGCCGCTTTTGGAGGTGGCTTCACTTGGGGTTCCATTTACCTTAAATGGGCATACAATGCATAAAAACTAACTAAATCAAATTAAATGGATATTAAAGAAATTCAAAGCTTGATCAAGTTTGTGGCCAAATCCGGCGCAAGTGAAGTGAAGTTGGAAATGGAGGATATCAAGATTACCATACGTACCGGTGATCAATCAAGTTCCCCAGAGACCACTATTGTACAGCAAATACCAATGGCACAAGCGCCAATGGCAGCTGCCCCACAAGCCGCTCCTGCCACTGAGGCCGCCCCTGTTGCTCCGGCTGCGGAAGCAGGGAATGACGATTCCAAATACATTACGATAAAATCACCCATTATTGGCACTTTTTATAGGAAACCCGCCCCAGACAAGCCTAATTTTGTTGAGGTAGGTAAAGATATTAACCAAGGCGATGTGCTTTGTGTTATCGAAGCCATGAAACTCTTTAACGATATTGAGTCCGAGGTTTCCGGTAAAATCGTTAAAATCTTGGTTGACGATTCTTCACCAGTAGAGTTTGACCAACCCTTGTTTTTGGTTGACCCATCCTAATTAAATTTCAATAATTCAAATCCCAAAATCCAAAACACAACTTGGAATTTGGCCGTTGGAATTTGAGTTTTAAATCTAGGTATTATGTTCAAGAAAATATTGATTGCCAATAGGGGAGAAATTGCACTTCGTGTAATACGCACATGCAAGGAAATGGGTATTAAGACCGTTGCCGTGTATTCCAAGGCAGATGAAGAAAGTTTGCACGTTAGGTTTGCGGATGAGGCCGTTTGTATTGGGCCTGCCCCAAGTAGTGAATCTTACTTAAAGATTCCAAATATTATTGCTGCTGCGGAAATTACCAATGCAGATGCCATTCACCCAGGGTATGGATTTTTGAGTGAGAACTCTAAGTTTTCCAAAATTTGTGCGGAGCACGATATTAAGTTTATTGGGGCTTCCGGGGAGCAAATCGACCGAATGGGAGATAAAGCTACGGCCAAGGAAACCATGAAGAAGGCCGGTGTTCCCTGTGTCCCCGGTTCCGATGGTCTTTTAAAGGACGTTGCCGATGCCAAGAAGACCGCAAATAAAATGGGATATCCCGTTATGATCAAGGCCACCGCAGGTGGTGGTGGAAAAGGGATGCGGGCCGTATGGAGCGAAGCGGAAATGGAGGAGCTCTATAATAGTGCCGTGCAAGAAGCCTCAGCAGCTTTTGGCAATGGTGCCATGTATATGGAAAAGCTCATTGAAGAACCCCGTCATATTGAAATTCAAATCGTGGGGGATCAATACGGAAAAGCGTGTCACCTTTCTGAGCGCGATTGCTCGGTACAGAGACGGCACCAAAAATTGACCGAAGAAACTCCATCGCCCTTTATGACGGATAAACTGCGGGAAGACATGGGTATGGCCGCAATTAAAGCTGCGGAATATATAAAATATGAAGGTGCCGGTACGGTAGAATTCTTGGTGGACAAACACCGAAATTTCTATTTTATGGAAATGAATACCCGTATCCAAGTAGAGCATCCCATTACGGAACAAGTAGTGGATTATGATTTGATCAGGGAGCAGATTTTGGTAGCTGCCGGTGTCCCCATTTCTGGTAAGAACTATATTCCAAAACTACATTCTATCGAATGCCGTATTAATGCAGAGGACCCCTACAATAACTTTAGGCCTTCCCCAGGTAAGATTACCACGTTGCATATGCCCGGTGGTCATGGGGTGCGTTTGGATACCCATGTGTATGGGGGCTATATCATTCCGCCAAATTACGATTCCATGGTGGCCAAATTGATTACCACTGCCCAGACCCGTGAGGAGGCCATTAATAAAATGAGAAGGGCCTTGGACGAGTTCGTTATTGAAGGTGTGAAAACCACAATTCCCTTCCATAGGCAATTGATGGATCATCCAGATTATTTGGCAGGCAATTATACCACCAAGTTTATGGAGGATTTTGAAATGGAAGAAAAATATGATTATTAATAGGAACCCCGATACGTCGGGGTTTTTAGTTTTATGGAACTAAGTTATTGGGAATATAAGAGTTGGTTGTCCAATATTGACTTTACCATCATTGGTAGCGGTATTGTAGGACTGAGCACCGCTTTGCATCTTAAAAAGCGGTTACCAACCGCCAAAATCCTGATTTTGGAAAAAGGGGTATTGCCCCAAGGAGCCAGCACCAAAAATGCCGGTTTTGCCTGCTTTGGAAGTATTTCAGAGGTTTTATCGGACCTAGAGAACCATTCCGAGGCCGAAATAACAACATTGGTCGCACAACGTTTTAAGGGGATACAATTGCTTAGGGAAACCCTTGGGGACGCTAACATTGGTTTTCAAGAACTTGGAGGGCACGAACTTTTTATACAAAAGGAGGCAACCCTTTTTGAGAAATGTAACGCCGCTTTGGATAGGATTAACCAAATGCTCGCACCGGTTTTTGGGGAAGCTGTCTTTACAAGGAAAGCCAATACTTTTGGGTTTCAGGGAATCCATCCGCAAATGATCACCCATACCAAAGAAGGGCAATTGGATACGGGAAAAATGATGAAGCACTTGCTTTTAAAAGTCCAGAAAGCAGGAGTTGTCGTGCTTAATTCCGTTGCGGTGGAGGAATTCAGTGAAGAAACCAATAAGGTTTTGGTAAAGACGAACGCCTTTGAAATGGAAACCAAGAGGCTGGTGGTAACCACCAATGGATTTGCAACGAAACTGATACAAGAGGATGTGGTGCCCGCAAGGGCCCAAGTACTGATTACCAAACCTATTGATGGCCTCAACATCAAAGGCACGTTCCACTTGGAGGAAGGCTATTATTACTTTAGGAACATTGACAATAGAATTTTATTGGGTGGGGGTAGAAATTTGGATTTTAACGCCGAAAAAACCATGGATTTTGGGCAGACCCCATTGGTTCAGAACGAATTGGAACGTCTGTTAAAGGAAGTAATACTGCCCAACCAAACCTTTGAAATAGACCGAAGATGGAGCGGCATCATGGGTGTTGGCCCACAAAAAAGACCTATAATTCGGCAGGTATCGGACCATGTGTACTGCGGGCTTCGACTCGGTGGCATGGGAATCGCCATAGGCAGCTCCGTAGGAAAGCAGTTGGCAGACTTGGTTTAGACCTTCCTACCGTCCAGTAAATTGATAATTCGAGACCCGTAAGCGGCATTTTTTTCGGAATGGGTCACTTGAATGATGGTTACCCCATCTTGCTCATTTAATTTTTTGAACAATTGCATGATTTCTTCGCTTTGCTGCGAATTGAGGTTTCCCGTTGGCTCGTCTGCTAGGATAAGTTTGGGGTTTGAAATGAGAGCACGAGCCACACCCACCAATTGTTGTTGTCCCCCACTTAATTGTGCAGGGAACAAATCCTTTTTGCCCACAATTTGGAACCGGTCCAACATATCGGCAACCATAGCTTTGCGCTCAGCGGCTTTAAATTTTTTATAAAGCAACGGCATCTCTAGGTTTTCCCGTACCGTTAGATCATCCAAAAGGTGATAGGATTGAAAGACAAAACCAATGTACTCTTTGTATAGATTGGAACGGTATTTTTCCTTTAAGTGATGTACGGATTCATCCAAGAATTGGTATTCCCCCTCGTTAAAACCATCCAGCATTCCAATAACATTGAGCAAGGTGGATTTTCCGGAACCGGAAGGCCCCATAATGGAGATAAACTCCCCTTCCTCAACGTCTAGATTGATATCCTTGAGCAAAAAAATACGTTGGCCACCGGAATTGACCCATTTAAAGATGTTTTTTAGTTGTAATAGCATGTTTGTCTAATTTAGAAATCTATAGTTTTATTCTTCGGCCAGTGCTTTTATTGGATTTGCCCTTGCGGCCCTCAGGGATTGAAAACTACAGGTGATGAGCGCAATGGTCAAAGTAAACAAACCACCCATAAGGAACATCCAAAAGGAGGGTTGGATTGGGTATGAAAAGCTTTCCAACCAAGAATGCGCAACGTAATATACGAATGGCACGGCAATGACAAAAGAGAGTATGACCAAACGAAAATACTCTTGTGAAAATAAACCGATGTTTTGGGTTAGCGATGCGCCCAAAACTTTACGTATTCCAATTTCTTTTCTTCTTCTGGCAATTATGAAAGACATAAGCCCAAGTAACCCAAGGCAACCAATGAGTACGACCAGTATGGAAAAAACACTGAAGCCAGTAAAAATCATATTCTCAACGGTGTATTCCTTGGCTATGGCATCATCTAAAAACTGATAATCATAGATACCGGTGGTATAGGTTTCCTCCCAATGCCTTTGAACGGTCCCTAGGGCAGAATAATTGGAATCACCCAGTTTGATAAAGGTATTGTCCAAATAGTACTTCCAGTTCAATAGGATACAAGGCGTTATATCATATTGTAATGAATTGTTGTGAAAATCCTTAACTACGCCTATAATAGTGGCCACGCCCTCGTTGATCTGTATTTGTTTCCCTAAGGCATCAGCAGGAGTCCACCCATAGGATTTTAAAAAGGTTTCGTTTACGATAAACTCATCGAAGGCCTCTTTATTTTTAGAAAAGTTTCTTCCGGCCAGTAATTCCAGATTGAAGAATTCCAGATAGTCGGCATCGGCAATTTTCATTTCTGCGTCCAAGGATTCTTCTGGCGCCTGCTCAGGCAATCGATAATTGGTTCCAAATTGAACACCGTTTACCGCCATGGGTGGTCCAGAACCAACCGAAATTTTTGAGATTCCCGTTTCCGCAAGTAATTTTTCCTTGTAAACTTGGGTCTTTTCGCTGTTGGGCGATTTGGTAATCACTACTGTATCCTTTTGAAAACCAAGTTCACCATTCTTAAAACGGTCCAGCTGAAACGCTAAAATAATGGCGGCAATCACAAACATTTGAACAATTACGAATTGAAAGGTCACCAAGGATTTTCTTAAGTGTATGCCCTTGCCTTGTTTCCCGGTATTGAACGTGTTTTTTAATGCCCTGATGGGTTGGTATGCAGCTAGGACCACTGCGGGATATATGGCTGCTAAAACTACCGCAATTACCGCAGCAAGAAGAACATATATGAAGTGGACGGGTCTTAATACTAGTTGTAGGTCAATGATTGCCAAATGGCTATTGAGCATGGTTATCGCTGCTTTGATTACCAGTATGGAGAGTGCTGCGGCGAGCCCTATGACAAAAGCATTTTCCAAAACAAATTGAAACACCAGACTCTTTCTACTGCCACCCATTACTTTTCGGATCCCAACCTCTTTTGATCGTGCGTAGGATTGGGCGGTAACCAGGTTTATAAAATTGATCACTGCGATCAAGAAGATAAAGACGGCAACCACTGTTGCCATGGTCAAGACATTTTTTGGCATGACATAACCCCCTGGGCTCGAGCCATAACGTGTCTCGTTATGGATTTCTTCCAGCGGCTGCAGAAAGTAGGAGATACGCTTGTTATCCTGTTCGTTGAGGTATTTCTTTTTCCAAGCCGCTATTTTGGATTCAAATCCAGTTTTTTGTAAGGCATCATTCAGCACCACATAGGTAGTGCCTTGGTAGTTTCCGGACCAGTTCGATGAAAAATATGCATTGTTGATTTTAAAGAACTCATACGGAATGAGCATATTATATTGGTGATCACTATTTCCTTTTGGGTTTTTAACTACCCCGGTTACGGTTAACGGATCTTTACTTTGGAGCAAGATGGTCTTTCCTAAAGCATCTTGATAATTGGCCTCGGAGAGGCCAAAATAGCGTTTTGCAAGCTTTTCCGTCAACACAACGGATGCAGTCTCCTTTAAAGCGGTACGCTCATCACCAGCAAGCCATTCCATATCAAAAGTTTCGGCGTAATAGGTATCTGCAAACAACACCTGGGGTTCTTCAAACAGGTTTTTGTTTGCAAAGTTGTCCGTAATCTTGAATACCCGGTTTACTGGACCTGCAATCTGGGTGACCGTGCTAATGTCCGGAAAGTCATTTCGCAGTGCTTCGGCCAAGGGGTACGCGGTGGTGTTCCAATATAATGTTTCATTGGGCAATTGGTTATGCTGCACCACCCTAAACGTCCGAGCCGCTTTTTTGTGGAAAGCATCAAAACTGGATTCGTAACGCACAAAGATGAGAATAGTAAGCGCAACGCTGATACCAAGGGTCAAACCAAAAATATTGATAAAGGAGTACAGTTTATGTTTAAAAAGGTATCGTAATGCGATTTTGATGTACAGTTTAAACATAGTTTTCAATGCTAAATTGGAGGAATACCCCAACAGGATAAGTTACTCCGTTCTTAAGCTTCTTACTGGGTTGACAATGGCGGCTTTAATACTTTGGTAACTCACCGTAATTATGGCAATGGTAACCGCCAATAAGGCGGCCATCGCAAAAACCTCCCAACCTATACTGATGCGATAGGAAAAATCCTGTAGCCATTGGTTCATGGCGTACCAACCAATAGGCAAAGAAATAAGGATGGCGATCGCGACCAATTTTAAAAAATCAATAGTGAGTTTATAGGTAATTTGGCTCACACTGGCACCCAAAACTTTACGAACCCCAATTTCTTTTGTTCTTTTTTCCGCGTTGAACGCGGCCAATCCAAACAGTCCCAAACAAGCAATAATGATGGACAAACTTGTGAACACCATAAATATCTGCCCCAGTTTTTGTTCAGCTTGGTAGGTGGTATTAAAAGCATCATCCATAAAGCGATAACTAAAGGGCTGCCCCGGGGCAAGCTTATTCCAGATTTGTTCTATTGAAGCCAAAGATGTAGCGTATTCCGCGGTATTTAGTTTAACTGCCATGGAACCTCTACTATCACCAATGGAAAGGCTTACGGCCCCTATATCTTTTCTCAGGGTTTCATAATGGAAGTCCTTGATTACCCCAATGATTTTTGAGAAGCTAGGGTTTTCCTGTCCTAGATCATTGGATAACCGCATGCCTAAGGCTTCTTTTGGGGTTTTCCCCAAGATTTTTACCGCAGCTTCATTGACGATAACCCCTGTGGAATCTGCTGTAAATGCCTTGTTAAAATCACGGCCGGCAACCAATTGTAGGCCCATGGTAGGCAGGTAGTCCATGTCTACCGTCCATACCTGCATGTTAATGGCGTCTTCTTGTTCTGTAGAACCATCAATAAAAAAACTGGTATTGCTTCGGATGGAAGGGGTAGGCAGAAAACCGGTCAGCGTAACGTTTGCAACTTGTCCAAGTTGTCGTATTTCTTCTTTGATCACATGGGCATCGTCCCCTGCGGCAAATGCATTTTCAATAATTAGCACCTGTCCTTTACTGTACCCTAGATCTTTATTTTGAATGAATTCCAATTGATGGTAGACCACTATGGTGCTTACGATAAGGAATACGGAAATGGTAAACTGAAATATGACCAATACATTCCTGATATTTCCACCCCCGGTTTTCATGTTGCCCATTCCCTTAAGGACTTTGGAGGGAATAAAGCGAGACATAAAGAATGCCGGGTAAGAGCCGGAAGCGATACCCAAAACAACTGTAGTCCCTAGAAGAACGATCCAGAACAACGGTTTTGAGAAAGGAATTTCTATGGCCCTGCCCGCCAATATATTAAATAGGGGCAGCGCTACCAAGGTTAAGACGAGGGCGAAAACCAAGGAAATAAACGTAATTAACCCAGACTCCGTAAGGAATTGCTGCAGTAGTTTGCTTCTAGTGGACCCCAAGGTTTTCCGAATGCCAACCTCCTTACCACGTTTTAGGGAATGGGCTGTAGAAAGATTCATGAAATTAACACTGGCCAAAAGCACCAAAAAAAGACCTACAAGCCCTAAAATATAGATGTTCTGCAAACTACTGTTGGCACTCATCTCATCGCTTAAATCCGAGTTTAAATGAATATCGGTTAAGGCTATTGTATAATAATGCAATCGGTTTCCTGCTGCCTCAAACTGTTCCAAGGTGATACCGGGAAAATAACGTTGGGCAAAAGGGATGACGTATTTGCCAACCATATCTTGTAATGGCTGTTGAAGATCCAAAATATTGGCTTTTGGGATAAGTTTGATAAAGGTGTAGTAGTTATTGCTGGTCCAGTCAGCTTCTTGCGCATCTTCCAATCCTGCCATGGACATAAATATGCTATAGTCCCTTAAGAATGAGTTTTTGGGAAGGTCCGGTATAATCCCGGTAACGGTAAAAGTGCCGGTATTGTTTAAAATGACGGTTTTTCCAAGGGCACTATTGTTTCCAAAGTGTTTTTTAGCCGCCGTTTCCGTAAGCACTAGGGTATTGGGTTCCGTGAGTGCGGAAGCCATATTTCCTTCCAGGACATCCAGGCCAAACATTTTAAAAAAAGACTGGTCTACAAAAGTGGTATGTGTTTCCCTAGTGTTCTTTTGTGTTCCCTCTTTTCTTATAAGCGTGCTTCCAACGGTATTGAACCTTGTTGCCAGTTCTACCTGTGGAAAATCCGTTACCATAGTCTCTGCCATTGGGGCAGATGCTTCAGCCATTTCACTTTCCGTACCTCCAAACTTAACGTCCACATTGATCCGGTGGATGCGATCCGCATCGGCAAACATGGTGTCAAAACTCAGTTCCTCATAAATGTAAAGGGAGACCAACAGTCCCCCGGCCATACCTATGGAAAGACCGAGGATATTCAAAAATGTAAAAAAAGGCTGCTTTTTTAAGCTTCGCCAAGCGATTTTTAGATGATTCTTAAACATGACCGTTCGTTTTTTGATTGACTGTACACTAGAAATCGATTACCATGCCAATTATATAACTTATTTATAATCAATTATTTAACTTAAAATCGAAATGATAAAGTGTAAATTTTTTTTACAGCTATTGTATAATATATTTACAATTTAGGGTCCTGATTTTTAGAGAGGTTATTCGGTTCTTAAACTTTTAACCGGGTTCTGGTTGGCCGCTTTATAGCTTTGCCAGCTAACGGTGAGCAGGGTCATTAGGACAACCGCCCCACCGGACAAAAGAAAAATCCAGGGGTTCAATGTTATTTTATAGGCAAAACCCTGTAACCAGGTAGTTGCCGTAAAATAGGCAAGCGGCATAGCCAACAGAAATGCAATGATCAGCCATTTTATAAAATCGTGGTTAAGCAGTACCAAAACTTCTGTTTTGGTGGCCCCATTGACCTTTCGTATCCCAATTTCCTTATACCTACGTTGTGCTACCATTAAGGCAAGGCCCAATACACCCATGGTACAAACAAAAATGGAAATCAAGGCGAACAGGAGGATCAACCTTTTTTGAAGCAATTCTGTCTTATAAACGTCTTTGTAAATAGCATCTACGGCCACATAGTCCAAAGGATACTCTGGGAACATGCTTGCCCAAACCCTTTCTATGCTTTGGATAACCTCTGTTTTGGTTTGGGAATTGTAGGCAATGACAATACTGTTCAACCAACTGTTTTCCCTTTTAAATAAGACCAAAGGTTCTACCTTGCTTTGTAGTCCGGATAAATGGAAATCCTCTACCACCCCAATAATTTTTCCTTTGGGCAATACGACCCCAGGCACGGGGGAGAGCAATTCAAACTGTTTGTCCACAATAGCGGTGGCCTCTTGAAAGCCTAGATGGCGTAACGCGCTTTCATTGATAAGGTATTCGCCATTACCGTCTTCATCTGTATTATCCTCTGAGAAATTTTGCCCACCAAGAAAGCGAAGCCCAAAGACTTGGGCAAAGGAATAATCGGCGGCAAAGACCCCAACGGAATTGGGTCCCTCGGCAGTTTCTGGGGCACCTTCCAAGGTGTACGCAAACATATCGTGGGTTTCGCTTCCAGGGGTATCCATCATGGCAGAAACGGATGAAATGTTACTTTCCTTAAGCAGTTCGGCTTTAAAAAGGCTAAAACCCTTTTGGATTTCTGAGTGTACCAAAGGCAAGCAAACAATATTTTCTTGTGCCCCCATGGCCTTGTCCAAGGCAAAATTTGTCTGTTTGGAAATAACGACCACAACCGTTAGTAATACAATGGCGAGACTGAATTGTATCACCAGCAAGGCCTTATGCGTTGTAGTCCTTTCCTTTTGTTGTAATCTTTTATGAAGTGATGCTTTTTCAAAACGTTTTTTAAGCACCGGCTGTAAACCTGCGATGAGCATTAACAAGGCGCATAAGACCATGACCATAGCGATAAATACCTCATTACCCATAACAAGGTTAAGTTGGTATTCCGTATGGATTAAAGTATTCATGGGATACATGAAGAGAAGGGCCAAGGCTATTGAAAATAAGATGATGATGGCACTTTCTATCAAAAAGTACCTTGCCATGATCCGTTTGGAAGAACCCAATATTTGGTTGATGGCCAAAAAGGTGGATAAGTACCCTGCCATACCCAAGTTTAAACTGGCAAAATTGCTTAACGCTATCAGCAATAAAACAATCCCAGCGATGACCAGCACCCAAATGTTGGACATTGAACTGTTGGGTTCAATTTCACGAAACAAATCGGATTTTAGGTGGATGTCCCTAATATTCATCAAATGCGCCTGCACCTGCGTTTTGTCCGCTGCACCGTCATCGTTAAATAAGTTGGTCAATGCCAAGGATAGCTTAGCGCTTACCTCCTCAGGATTTGCATTGTCCGCCAACAGCAAATATTGATATGCCCAACCTTGAATTTTGTCTTCCCCGGGCATAAATAGGATGTCCGGATGGAAGTGGCTCTGTGGTGCGGGATTTTCCATCACCCCGGTAATTTGAAAATCGACCTCGGTGGCATTAAAATGACCTTCGGGCAATGAAATGACCTTGCCTATAGGGTCGGCATTTCCAAAAATGGTTTCTGCAAGTGATTTGGACACCACCACGGCACCCGGATTTTGAAACGCGGTCGCAAGGTTTCCTTTTACTAGGGGTACCTTAAAAAGCGAGGGAAAAGATGCATCTACGGCAAACCCTTGTTGTATGCCATAAAACTGTTCTTGTTGGCGTATCAGTTTACCACGGATGGGTGCCAAGCGCACAAAATTCTCAACACCCGGTAAGGGTTCCGTTAAGGAAGGGAGCTCCTGGGCAGCATAAAACCGTGCAAAATGATTGTTTTCCAATACGGCTTCACTGGTAACGGTAAACCTAAAGATGTTTTCCGCTTTTTCATGCTGCCGATCATACCCCAATTCATTCTTAACAAAAAGTGCAATGAATACAATACCACACAATCCCAACGCCAAGCCTAGCATCTTGATTCCGTTTAAAACGGGTCTTTTTTTAATGTTTCGAAAGGCGTATTTTATTAGCATTGGTTGAATTTATACAAATTACTCCGTACGTAGACTTTTTATAGGATTTACAATTGCAGCTTTTATCGCTTGGTAACTAACGGTAATCATTGCGATACTCAAAGCTATAATTCCCGCTAAGGCAAAATTCCACCAAGACAGATCGATCTTATAGGCAAAATCAGCTAACCATTGGTTCATGGTATACCAAGAAATAGGTATGGCTATGACCAGGGAAATGGTTACTAGTTTTAAGAAATCTTTGGAAAGAAGTTTTGTGATGCTGGTTGTTGATGCCCCTAAAACTTTTCGGATACCAATTTCCTTTATTCTATTTTGGGCCATATAGCTTGTTAGTCCAAACAATCCCAAGCAGGAAATCAAAATTGTAAGAATTGTAAACAAGCTTGCCAACTTTTCTGTTCGCTGCTGATCGCTGAACTTTTTGGAATATTCCTCGTCTACAAATTCATAGTCGAACGGATAATTGGGATTGTATTTCTTAAAGATCGTTTCTATAGAGGCTAGATTTTCAGACACATTGTTGTTAGGGTTTAACTTAATATGTACCATATTGAACCATCCTTTGGCTCCTTCAATAACCATAGGCTCAATCTGTTGAAAAGGGGAATTGAACACAAAATCTTCCACTACCCCTATAACATGCCATTCAATACCGTTATCCGCTATAGTCTGACCAAGGGGGTTGTCAAAGCCCATAAGTTTTACGGCGGATTTGTTAAGGATGATGGCCGTAGAATCTGTAGGATAGCTTTTTAAATCAAAATCTCGGCCTTCAGCAAGTTGGAGCCCCATGGTGGTAATAATGTTATCATCAGCTACCAATCTATGCACTAGGGTCTTGTTGTCCAAACTTTTACCCTGCCATTCTATTCCCCAACTATTGCTCCAACTATCCGTAATGGGAGAATTGGTTTTTGATATGGAGGTGGCAACACCAGCTTCCTCCACCGCAGTTTTTATAGTCTCGTAATTCTTCTCTACATCGCCTTCCATTTGAACATAGATCAGATTGTCTTTGCTATAGCCAAGTTTCCGGTCCTGCACACTATTTATCTGTTGTTTTACAACAATGGTGGCAGTAATTAGAATGATAGCAACGGCAAACTGGAGAACTACCAGTATTTTTCTAGGGGCAATCAAGGTGTTGATTTTTGCAAAGGTGCCTTTTAGGACTGCGGAGGGTTTAAATGCGG
>CALGQU010000058.1 GCA_937959125.1 uncultured Croceitalea sp. | reverse complement strand
GGCGCGCCGCATAGGCTGCGCTGCGGTCTACTTTACTAGGATCTTTTCCACTGAATGCACCACCTCCATGGGCGCCTTTGCCCCCATACGTATCCACAATAATTTTTCTACCCGTTAAACCGGTATCCCCGTGGGGACCACCAATCACGAACTTTCCCGTCGGGTTGATATGATAGGTAATCTGGTCGTTGAACAAAGCTTGGATGTCGACTGGCAACTGAGCTCTTACTTTAGGAATAAGAATCGCAATGATATCTGCTTTTATTTTGGCCAACATCTTTTCATCAGCGTCAAAATCATCATGCTGTGTAGACACCACGATAGTATCTATGCGCTGCGGCACGTTATCATTGGAATATTCAATGGTTACTTGTGCTTTGGCATCTGGTCGCAAATAGGGAATCTCCTTTCCATCCTTTCGTAAGTCCGCCAAAACCTGTAAAATCCGATGCGAAATGTCCAGCGCCAACGGCATATAATTCTCCGTCTCCTTGGTGGCATAGCCAAACATCATCCCTTGATCTCCCGCACCCTGTTCTTCTTTGGTGGCCCTATCCACACCTTGATTAATATCTTGTGATTGCTCGTGGATCAAAGATATGACCCCACAAGAATCACCGCTAAACTGGTATTCCCCTTTGGTATATCCAATTTTGTTGATGACTGTTCTCGCAATATCCTGAACGTCCAAATAGGTATTGCTTTTTACCTCTCCGGCAAGGACTACCTGACCTGTTGTCACCAAGGTTTCGCAAGCCACTTTACTTTCTGGGTCAAAAGCCAGAAAATTATCCAATAAGGCATCACTTATTTGGTCCGAGACCTTATCTGGGTGTCCTTCGCTAACAGATTCTGAGGTAAATAAATACGCCATGCGTCAATTTTAGTTGTGGAAGATTTGACGTTGTTGCGCAAAGAAGTTTACGTTCTTTTTAGCATTTTTTTCCGAGGTTGCAATCAGTCAAATCTTTCCTCTTGTTATTGCGGACAAAAGTACGTATTTGGGGAAGAATTCAAAATTTTGAAATTAAAAAAAATAGACCTTCCATTTCAGCTTTATTTTTTCTTACAACTGGATATACTTCGTATATTGCGACCCCCCGTTTTTAACTAAATAGCTAAAACACTACGTACCATGCACATTGCGGTTGCCGGAAATATTGGAGCTGGAAAAACAACATTAACTACTTTATTATCAAAACATTATAAATGGGAAGCACATTTTGAAGACGTGGTAGACAACCCTTATTTGGATGATTTCTATACCCAAATGGAGCGTTGGAGTTTTAACCTGCAGATTTATTTTTTAAATAGCAGGTACCGACAGATATTAAAAATTAGGGAGGGCGGCAAAAAGGTCATCCAAGACCGTACCATTTATGAGGATGCCCATATTTTTGCACCCAATCTGCACGCAATGGGATTGATGACCAACCGCGATTTTGAAAATTACAAAAGCCTTTTTGAATTAATGGAGAGTTTGGTGCAACCGCCAGACCTGCTTATCTATCTAAGAAGCTCCATTCCTAATCTGGTAAAGCAAATACACAAACGCGGCCGCGAATATGAAAACAGTATTTCCATTGATTATTTAAGCCGATTGAACGAGCGTTATGAGGCTTGGGTCAACACCTACGAAAAAGGAAAACTCTTGATCATAGACGTAGACGATATCAATTTTGTGGATGAGGCTGAAGATCTTGGGCAGGTCATTACTAAAATTGACGCCGAAATCCACGGGCTTTTTTAATAACGCCCTACTATTCAGAATTTTATTGCAATAGGGGTCGAATACTTTTTTTCCCTTTTCTACGTTGGTATAAGTACCTAAAAGCCAAAGGATTTCATTTTTTTATGGAATCTAAGCCAGAAAACGACCAAATCTATGCGCCCACTTAGAGAAACCGACTACTACAAAGAAGCTTTCCAGGAATTGAATTATCCTTTTGGTACATTTTACCTATTTGAATCTTTTGTTGTAGCTGAAATCAAGAAGGATGTTGTTTTTAGTTGGAAAGCCCATGCCAAACCTTTGGTGGAAGAACTCACTAATTTATACGAACAAAAGGGACATGATATTGTGTATATCTCTAACCGGATAAATCCGTATTCCGTGGTACCTAGCGATTGGATCCATTTCTTTAGGCATAGTTATGGATTAAAAGGATATGCCGTTGTAGATTCCAAGCCGGTTGGTAAGCGGAATTCCATTTTAGAAAAAATATTCATGCGAAGCCATATGAAAACCTTTACGAATTTGGAAAATGCCATCCTATGGGCCAAAGAACTTGCAGGCAATAAGGAGGTTGCCTAACTGGCAGGCAAATTCATTACGGTTTCGTCACTTACGAAAACCAATTGAAGTTTTAAAAACCTGGGATTCCTTTCTTTTATTTTAAGTATTTTGTAAGAAATTCTTGGTATTCAGACAGTATATCGAAATATATTGCAATCCACAATCCTATGCGCGCCAAAAGGGTTTTTATCCCATTTTTAAAGTATGCCTTCCTTATTACCATAGCGCTTTATATCCTTGCTTCATGCACAGTACTACAATGGCGGGCATCGGACCAAGAAATTCTAGAAAAGTTCCAAGAAAAAAATATTAGCACCCGTATTTCCTATTTTGAACTGGACAGTCTTCACCTAAACATTCGTGTACAACACGTGGAGAAAGATGCCAATGCGGTTACCCTGCTGTTTTTCCATGGTTCCCCAAGTTCACTTTCTGCATGGGACGGTTATCTTACGAATACGGCTTTAGGTTCCAAAGCCAATCTCATTGCCGTGGACAGGCCCGGATACGGATATTCCAATTTTGGTAAGGAAATGACCTCCATATCCTTGCAAGCCCAAGTCATGGACCAATTGATCGATGCTTATGGACTTAAAAATATCATTGTAGTCGGCTCATCTTACGGAGGCCCTTTAGCAGCACGTTTAGGGTTGCTCAATGACAATATAAAGGCAGTGGTGATGATATCGCCCGCGTTGGACCCTAGGCAAGAAAAGAAAATTTGGGCCTCACGCTTTACCCAATGGAAACTGACTCGTTGGTTGGTGCCTACCTCCTATCGCGTGGCAGGCGATGAAAAAACGGTACATGCCCAAGAATTGGCATTATTGGTTGACGATTGGAAAAACCTCATCATTCCCGTGGTGCATATCCATGGGGATGTGGATGATATTGTACCCTATGGCAACATTGATTTTAGCAAGAAGCATTTTACGAACCTAAAAGTAGTCACCACCCCGGATACCGGACATGAAATTGCTTGGGCCAGACCAGAACTGATCGTTCCACACCTTAACAAAATCATAGATAGTTTAAGGGTGTCCGTAAAGTAATCTTCCATTCCCTCACCCAAAAATGCACTTCCCTCATTGTCGTTTTCAAAGCGCACTATACAGTAGTACTTTCAAGCGATAACCACAAAATTTGATACAATGGAAGTTAAAAAGAAAGCACAGCTGCAACTGGAGAAAAACAGTGGCCTCTATTTTGTGATGGGTATGACCTTGGTTTTGGCATTGGTCTATACCGCCTTGGAATGGAAGACTTTTTATAGCGATGATGAAGTTTTCATGGGGGAACTGAACATTATTGATGTTTTGGAACCGGAAATCCCGCCCTTGGTACCATTGGCTCCGCCACCTCCTCCGCCGGCAGCCCCATTAGAAATAAAAGTAGTCCCGGACAAACCGGAAATTGTTGAGTCTATTATTGAAATCATTGAGCCTTCGCCTACCACAGAAATCCCAAGTCCGCAACAGGTGAATTTTACGGAACCCGAAGTTGAGGAAACTATTCCATTTATATTGATTGAAGACGTTCCCGTGTTTCCCGGATGTAAAAATGCAAATGATAAACGGGTTTGCTTTCAAGAAATGATGCAAAAACATATCCGGAAAAATTTTAAGTATCCGGAAAATGCAATTGCTATGGGATTGGAAGGCAAGGTTTATGTGCAGTTTACCGTACAGAAAAATGGCACGGTGGGTGAAGTCAAATTAAGAGGTCCGCATGAAGTATTGGAGAAAGAAGCAGCGCGTATCATCGCTAAAATGCCCCAACTTACCCCAGGCAAACAACGGGGAACAGCCGTTAAAGTTCCTTTTAGCATTCCCATAAAGTTTGCGTTACAGTAAACTACCTTGGGTATTAT
>CALGQU010000057.1 GCA_937959125.1 uncultured Croceitalea sp. | reverse complement strand
CCTTGATGGTACATCCTGCTAGAGGCTTTACCCGTAAGCAATTTCAATATTGGCGAGGCTATGTACAACCGTCCATTTTTTTCGGTAATGGTCACTATTTCCGAGAAGTCCCCAAACATAAAATCCAAATAACTACCTTGTATGGCGGAGATGAACCCCTCATCGTCCAAAGGATGGGTTTCTTTAAGTTCCTGTCCCCAATCCAATTGGTTAATTACCTCTGAACGTATCAGGCTAAAAACAGGAAGCCTGTTCTTAGTTTCCCCATTGGCCAATAACACAATGCCTTTTCCGTCTTTATAGCTAATATTAACTTCACCGCCAACCCCTGCATTGCTTCCTCCAATAGTTACCCATTCCAAATTTCCATAAGAAAAGGAACGTTGCCATCCCAATGCCCCTCCGCCCGCATAGGAATAGGAGACAATTTGGGTAAGGGCTTTGGCTACGTTTGGACTGATTACCTTGGTTTCCTTGTTGTTCAGTGCTTTTTGGGTTTCTAACGCAAACTTTGCCAAATCTTCAGCACTACTCCACATCCCTGAAGGTCCCAGCTGAGGACAGATTGGTAATCCTGTTCGGATAACATTTTGTGCGGCATCATGCACTTTAGCTACATCAGCTGGAAAATCTTTTTGGTTGGGCTGTAGCATGGTGCTATTTTGCATTTGTAAGGGATCAAATATCATTTCCTGAACAATATCCTGAAATGGTCTCCCCAGCGTGTCCTCAATTGCCAATTGGGTTATTACATAACCTCCACCACTGTAGGATGCCTCAGTTCCAGGTTCAAATTGGATAACGACACCTTCCTCATAATTGGGTAAACCCTCTCCATTGAGTACCTCAACTATCGTTGGTATTTTATCCTCACCATAAAAATCGGCATACCCACTATGACTGGCACCTCCGCTGTGGGATAACAAATGCCGTATGGTAAGATCCGTTTTCTTTAAAAAAGGGGAGTCTGGAAGTTTCCAACGTTTTAAATACTTGTAAACGGGTTGGTCAATATCGATTTTACCTTGTTCATGCAACAATAGGCTTACCGTTGCCGTTACTGCTTTTGATATCGATGCCGTGGAAAAAGCGGTCTCTTTTGTTATTTCTTGTTCCGTGCCATTCTCCTTTACACCATAGACACCGTTCCAGATGATTTTATCATCTTCCAATATTGCCATACTTACCCCGGAGAGTTTATGCGTCTGCATTAGTTCCTGTATTTCAGGGCCTAATTCCGGTAATTTAGAAATACGGTCGTTACTTTCTTGGGCAAACAAGACCTGAAGAAAAGAAACCGTGATAGTTGTACAAACAAATAGAATAAATCGTTGCATTTTGTTACGTGATTTGAGAACAAAGTACCGGGAAGTCAAAGTACTTTACAAGGGAATCTAGGCTGCATTCAAGGAATCCAGACCTTGTTTTCATGGAAAACAGACTTAAAAAATAGAAAAAATAAAAAGATTTATGTCGTTGATATTCAATACTTTATAACCCATCATGAAATATTTTAAAACGAATTCACCTAAAAAGCAGGTAGATATGATATCTTTAACTTAAACCATGCCCAATAATTCTTGATACGCACTAAAATTTCCACATTCCACTTGAAATTCCTTGTTGTTTTTCATCTTTTCTTTTTCATATTCATCACATGTCTAGCTCAAGAGCATGATGGGGACAACCTTACTTTTTTAGCAAAGGACAGCTTTGAAGAACTTACTAAGGCGTATGAAACATCGGAAAACAATGCCATGGCATTTTCTTTCGCAAAAGCATTTCTATTAAAGGCAAAACGCGAAAACGATATCGAAAAAAAAACAGAAGGATATTACATGCTTGCTAGTAATTTGACCAAAGCATTGGCGTACAATAAAGCCTTGCCCTATTTAGATTCGGCAATAGCCATTTCCAAAGACAACTATACCCGTATATTCCCTGCACGTGCGCACATCCTAAAGGCCAATATAAAAGGGGCGCAAACGCATTTTACAGAGGCCATGGACGAGTTGGCCATAGCTAGTGATTACGCCAAAAAAACCGACAATGTTGACCAACAATACGATATAAAATTCTTTATAGCGTTGCTGAAAAACAATGTAGGCGAGCTTGAAGAAGGCTTGTCCCTTTTAAAAGAATCGGTAGCATATCGCAAGGAACAATTTGGTAAGGATAGCATTTATAGCCACTGGTACTTGCACGCGCAATTTGCCGTGGCCAGTCAGTTCAATGATTTAAAACAACCTGATTCTGCCCTTGTTTACTTGAAAAAACCAATGGCTTTGGCCTTAAAATTAAAGGATAGTGTTGTATACAGCAGAATGCTGCTTTGTACGGTGAATTCCCTTAATTTAAAATCTGAATACCAATCCAGTCTAGATAGTTTAAAAAAATACAATGCTTTTATACGGGATGTAGAGGTGAGAACAGGAACAGAATTTAGGATTGCCTATTGGTTTGGCAATATTTATTCTAAACAAGGGAAAAAAGAAACCGCGCTACCCTATCTTAAAAGAATGGATTCCCTGGCATTTGCCGATTCTTTTTTTGTGGAAGCCATAAAAGAAAACTACGGCCATTTAATTGCATATTACAAAGAAAAAAAGGATACAAAACAGCAACTGTTCTACATAAACAGGTTACTTAAAGTCGATAGCATTTTGGATAGTGATTTTGCCTATCTGTCCAAAGAAATAAACGCGAGTTACGATACCCCAAATCTTTTGCAAGAAAAAGAAAAGCTAATTGAAGAACTGAAAAAAAAGAAGGGTCAAACCGACTATATATTGATATCTCTAGCAGTGCTGGTCCTTGTGCTTATTTTGTTGTTAATACGGTATTACGGCAAACAAAGAACCTATAAAAAAAGATTTCAAGAACTGTTGGAAAAGACCGCAAACGCCAATCATAAACAGTTTAACGTGGAACACAAATCCCTTGGTAATTTGGATATCCCCAAAGAGGTAGTGACCGCGGTATTGAAAAAATTGGAAGCTTTTGAACAAGAACATGGGTATCTTAAACTAAATCTTACCTTAGGCGGGCTGGCCAAAGAATGCAGTACCAATTCCAAGTATTTTTCCAAAATTATTAATGAGTATAAACATAAAAGTTTTACCAATTACATTAATGACCTCCGTATTGATTACGCCGTTACAACCTTGCAATCCAACCTTAAATTAAGAAAGTACAGCATAAAAGCGGTAGCTAAGGAGGTAGGGTTCAACACTACGGAAGCCTTTTCAAAGTCTTTTTATAAATCTACGGGAATTTACCCTTCATTTTATATAAAACAGCTTGAAAAGCAGTGAACCCATTTAGACTTTTTGGATTGAAGCGAAAATCAAATATTTTTTTGTTTTCCCGAAAACTTTCGGGGTTCATTTGCACCCGCCTTGCCCAGAGGCAGGTAGCTGAGCTATGAAAAGAAAAAATGGGGAGATTGGTCTAAAGAAGATGTGGAAAAATGCTCCGTAGTGTCTAGTTTGGAAGATACTGCCCGCAAGGAAATCAAAGGCTTTAGGGGAAAAATAGCTCAATTTTTTCTTGTTATCACCAACAAATGTTATCGCTTCTTAGATTAAAATAAACGATATCATATTGGGAATTTCTATCCTTTTACGGACCTAACTATACAGTTCAACCCTTTTTTTTGGTAGTTAGGTAGTTTACCATGATTTTCGCACGATAAACCATTAACATAAATCCTATTGCCAAAAGTGTCGTAATTACATTCAGTCTTCACGGATCATTACATAAACACCGTAAATTACGGCGCAAGGCATTATAAACCCCAAATCAATTATGTCTAGAAAACTACCCTACTTACAACTGCTTTTCGTAGTGGCATTTTTATGCGTTGCTACGGTTAACCAGCTTTTGGCACAAGATGTCCAAGAAACTTTTTATTATACCAATAAAGGGAAAGTAATGTTATCAAAGGATAATAAAACCTTTATATTACTTTCTAAAAACAAGCAAAATTTCCAAAAAAACATACGGCAAAATAGGTTTTCAGGTAATTCGCATGTCTCTGAAATTTCCAACGGTGGATTTGCCGTAATCGACCTTGGGAAAGATGCCATGACGGAAAAGGAAATGATGGCCGATCTTGGTGCCAATACAACAGATTGGAAAATAAATAGCGGTTTTAGAGTTAACAACGTGCCTATTTATCCAACAGACGTTGTTTTGGTAAAACTGCGGAGCGGTTTTCAAATGAATGAACTTCAACCCATACTTAAAAGATATGCTATTGAAAGCCAAGAAGTCAAGCATGATATCTATCGTATAAAACTAGAAGATGCCTCTAAAGTTTTTGAACTTTCCAACAAGATTTATGAAACGGGAGCGGCAGTCTATTCCCATCCCAACTTTTATATTAAAATGGTTATTGCCGTTCCGGAAGAGAGCGCAAGTCGAAAAGAAGAATTCGCATTTTCCAAGGAAAGAAGCAAAAAATTGATGCAAATGGCAGGTAACGATGTACCTGAAGACCCCTTATACCCTCGTCAGTTTCAATTGAACAACATAGGACAAGAAGGGTTAGGTTTTGCTAGTGTAGAAGATACCGATTGTGATGCCCCAGAAGCATGGATGATCACCAAAGGAAATCCGGACATACGGGTAGCGGTATTGGATATTGGTTTTGAAGACCATGAAGACCTTGTTAATGATCAAGGAAACTCTAAATTTGTGACCAGATTTACGGCAAGCGATGCTTCCGGGGATGGAAGTCCAGTTGAAAATAATGTAGCGTCTGCACATGGCATGTCCTGTTCAGGAATTATCGCATCTTCCCATAACGATATAGGAGTAAGAGGCATTGCGCCCGATGTGCAACTAGTAGGTATCAATATTTTTGACCGACAATCTATTGAGGCTACTGCAGATGCTTTTCTTTGGATTAGGGATAATAACATAGCGGTAGCGAACAATTCATGGGGGTTTCCATTGGGTACTGAAAATATACCTATGTTGGATAACGCTATTCAAGAAGCTGCATTGAACGGTAGAAATGGGAAAGGAACTTTATTGGTTTTCTCATCAGGTAATGATGCAAATCAAGGTGGGAATGGATCAGCGGGAACAACCCAACCTGTAGTTTATCCCGCATCCCTACCCTTTGTAATGGCTGTTGGGGCAATAGGAAACGATCGTAGACTTTCCAGTTATAGTAATTCCGGTCCAG
>CALGQU010000056.1 GCA_937959125.1 uncultured Croceitalea sp. | reverse complement strand
ATATCATCTAAAATATAATACCCACGACCATAAGTGCCTACCACCAAATCATCAAAACGTTCTTGGATTTCCAGCCAGTATACCGGGGCCGGGGGTAGGTTGTTTCGTAATCGCAGCCAACTTTGGCCATCGTTATAACTTATATACAATCCATTGTCCACCCCCAAATACAATAGTCCCTCCCGTTTTGGATCTTCCTTGATTACATGCGCAAAACTGTGTACGGATTTTGGAACGGTATCACTAATCAGTTTCCAGTTTTTTCCATAGTCTTCCGTTTTAAAGACGTAGGGGTCAAAATCCCCCATTTGGTGCAAGTCTACCGTAATGTAGACCGTGCCTTTTTGGTATCGGGAAACTTCAATATTGGCAATGGTGCCCCATTTGGGCAAATTGGGAATGTTTTGGGTCACATTGGTCCATGTGGTACCGCCATCCTGGGTAAGTTGCACTTGGCCATCATTACTGCCCGTCCAAATAAGCCCTGCTTCGATGGGCGATTCTGCAATGCTAAACAGCGTAGCCCCATCAAAAGTCATTAAATTATCAATGGCAATGCCACCGGAACTCTGTTGATGGGTTTTGTCGTTCAAGGTGAGGTCGGGACTGATGACCTGCCAACTTTGGCCGTTATCATCACTTTTATGCACAAACTGACTCCCTACATAAACCCGGTGTTGGGTATGGGGTGAAAAGGTCAACGGAAAATTCCAATGCCAACGGTATTTGAGTTTACCGGGTTCCCAGCCATAGCCTGCCTCTGGCCAAACGCGGACATCTTGGGCATGGCCCGTTCTGGCATCATAGCGCTGGAGGCCACCATCATAACAACCAGACCATACAATATTGTTGTCCAAGGGGTCGGGTTGGGCAAACCCGCTTTCGCAACCGCCCACCCCTTTCCATAGTCCCAAGGGGATATACCCTTGCCGGCTATTGCTTGGGCCTTTATAGGAGTAGCCATCTTGCCGATTGCCATACACATTATAGGGGATTTGGTCATCCACGGAAACATGGTACATCTGTGCAATGGGTAAAACAATGCGTTGATAGGTTTTTCCACGGTTTAAACTAATGCTGGCCCCACCGTCATGGGCGACTAGAATGCGATTGGCATTGGTGGGGTCCACCCAAATATCGTGATTGTCCCCACCGGCACTGTACCCAGACGTATAGGTTTTCCCCGCATCTTTGGAAACACTGAATTTTACGGATGCAAAGTATAGCTCATTGGGGTCGTCCGTAGAAACGGCCATACGGGTGTAGTAAGGGGCACGTTCGTTAATATCGTGATTGCGGGTCTGTAAGGTCCAGGTGTCCCCAAAATCTTCCGAGCGGTACAAGGCGGGACTATCAATTTCAAAAAGGGCATACACAATATTGGGTTTAGAAGGCGCAATGGCCACCGCGGTTTTCCCAACAGGGTTCTCTTCCCCACCGGGCAAACCATTTTCCAATAAAGCTTTCCATGTGTTGCCGCCATCCATGGAACGGTAAACACCGCCTCCCGGACCTCCACTTCGCAATCCCCAGGTATTAATGTGAATGGACCACATGCCTGCCAGAAGCTGATCCGGGTTTTCTGGATTCAAAGCAATGTCCGCAGCCCCCGTATTTTCATCAACAAATAAAATGCGTTTCCAAGTCTTCCCGCCATCAATGGTCTTGTAAACCCCACGCTCTTGTTGTGGCCCGTAGGTATGGCCCAAAGCTGCCGCGTACACAATATCCGGGTTGGTAGGGTGGATGACGATTCGCCCGATCCGACCCGTTTTGGTCAGTCCCATATTGGTCCATGTTTTTCCGGCATCTTCAGATTTGTAGATGCCATCCCCCATGGCATGGGCAGGGCGTATCACAAAGGTTTCCCCGGTTCCGGCCCAGACAATATCTGGATTCGTTGGTGTAATGGCCACAGAACCTATGGAGGAGGCCTCTTGGTCGTCAAAAATAGATTCCCAGCTGACCCCACCATCGGTGGTTTTCCAAAGCCCACCAGAAGCAGCACCAATGTAATTTATCATGGGATCATCCGGAACACCGGTAATGGCAATTGTACGGTTGCCTTCCGGCCCAATAAAACGGAACTCAAAATCCTTAAAAGCGTTGAGGTCGGTTTGTGAAAAGCCCAAGAAAAAACAACAAAAAGGGAGAAGGAGTAGCCTGAATTTCATAAGGAATAGTTGGTTTGAAAAAACTGTTCTTAAATTTACACAATATGGCGGTATCTAAATCGTACTATTTGTACTGCCATCAAATAAATCTTATGAAGAAATTACACCAGATGGAAAAAATAGGCATTGCGCTTATCCTTATTTGTATTGTGATGTTGCTGCTAAACGTTTTTGAGATTGAAACACGGATTTCCCAATATGGGAGTTATGTAGCTGCCATGGGAGCTGTTTTCTGGTATAGAGGTTATAAGAATAGAAAAGAACAACAGAAGAAAATCAATTAAACTGCCCAGATGAAATACGAAGCGATCAGCAACCAACTTTTTGGTAAAAACCGAAAGAAATTTATGGCCCAGATGCAGCCCAAAAGCATTGCGGTCTTTAATTCCAATGATATTTATCCGATAAGTGCCGATAGTACGATGCCTTTTGAGCAGCATAGGGATATTTTTTATTTGAGTGGTGCCGACCAAGAAGAAACCATTTTGGTCTTGTTCCCTGATGCTTGCAACCCGAAACACCGGGAAGTCCTTTTTGTGCGGGAGACCAATGCCCATATCGCGGTTTGGGAAGGGGAAAAACTGACCAAGGAGCGGGCTACCGAAGTCTCCGGAATTGAGACCATCTTTTGGTTATCGGATTTTGACAAGGTATTTTTTGATTTGATGACGGAGGCCGATACCATTTATTTCAATACCAACGAGCATTACCGCCAAGCCGTGGAAACCCAAACCCGCGAAGATCGCTTTATAGCAAAGTGCAAAAAGGATTTTCCAGCCCATCAATGGGCCAAGAGCAACCCGATACTTCAAAAGATTAGAGGCGTAAAGGAACCCGAAGAAATCGCCTTGATGCAAACCGCCTGCAACATTACGGAAAAAGGGTTTCGAAGGGTATTGGAATTTACCAAACCCGGTGTCTGGGAATACGAAATAGAAGCGGAACTGCTGCACGAATTTATCCGAAACCGCTCCAAAGGCTTTGCATATACCCCCATTATCGCTTCCGGTAACAATGCCAATGTGCTTCATTATATAGAGAACAACCAACAGTGCAAGGACGGCGATTTAATTTTGATGGATGTCGCTGCGGAATACGCCAATTATTCCAGTGACCTTACCCGTACCATTCCCGTAAACGGCAAATACACCAAAAGACAACGGGAAGTGTATGATGCCGTACTGCACGTTAAAAAGGAAGCGACCAAAATGTTGGTCCCGGGAACGTTGTGGGCAGAATATCATAAGGAATGTGGAAAGATCATGACCTCAGAATTGATGGGGCTAGGTTTGTTGGACAAATCCGATGTGCAAAACGAGGACCCCAATTGGCCCGCCTACAAAAAGTACTTTATGCATGGCACCAGCCATCATATAGGCTTGGACACCCATGACTATGGCGCCTTAAAAACCCCTATGAAAGCTAATATGGTCTTTACCGTGGAACCGGGCATTTATATTCCCGATGAAGGTTTTGGTATCCGTATAGAAGATGATGTGGTCATCCAAGAAAATGGGGAACCGTTTAATCTGATGGCCAATATTCCTATTGAAGCAGAGGAGATTGAGGAGTTGATGAATAGGGAATAGTTAAAGGGTATTTGTTAATTGGTGAAAGTCATTTGCGCATGTTATTTGAATAGACTCTAATATGTTGTGTATCGGTAAAAATCCTTAGTCTTCATTCTTACTTACAAAATTCACTCCAATAAACACCACCAAAGCCGGCAGCACCCAACCCATATGGAACTGGCTTAAAGGAATCCAGGCAAACAAATCCTCTTTAGGAGCCAATGCCGGAACGGTCGCCAAAAAATCCGGGATACTGAATAAAATGGTGGTGGCCACTACCCATCGGAATACGTTGGGTGAGGCATAACGCTCCGGTAGAACATTAAGGATAATCAAGACGATGGTAATGGGATAAATAAACATTAAGGCGGGTAGTGCCACGGCAATAATATAGCCCACATTAAATTGCCCCATGGCCACACCCAACACACACCCAATGACCGTGGTGATCAGATAGGCCGTTCTGGAATTGTTGAACTGCCCTTTTACAAAATCGGCGGTACCGGTAACGATACCAACAGCCGTAGTAAAACAGGCCAGACTTACCAAGACGCTTAAAAGAAGGTTCGCCGTACTGCCCAAGGTTTCTACACTTATACCGCTTAGCAATGCCGTTCGTGAAATATCGGCTTCAAACTCGGAATGGAACACCGCCCCTGTAAGGATGAGGCCGGTATAAATCAAGAAAAGACCCAATCCAGAGAAAATACCGGCTTTAACAATGAGGTTCTTTTTTTCTTGATAGGGAATCTTATCGTTTTTTAGGTTGATGGAAATGATAAGCACTCCACCTACGACCACAGCCCCAATGGCATCAAAAGTCTGATAGCCTTCTAAAACACCCTTGCTAAAAGGACTATCAAAAGAAGTGGGGCCAAAGTTAAACTCGAACCCAAAAATGGCTTGTGCAATGATGGCTACCAAGATCAGGATGATGGCAGGTGTCAAAATCTTGCCAATGATATCCAGAATTTTGGACCGATTGACCACAAACACAAAGACCAAAAGAAAGTAAAGCAAACTGGTAAGCAGCGAAGACGAATCAAAAAAAGGAGCAATGCCCATTTCATGGGTAACGGATGCTGTTCTAGGGGAAGGGAGGCTTATGGAAATGGCATAGACCAAATAGCAATAGACCAAGCTAAAAACTGGGGATACCTTTTTGGCAAAATCGAACATGGTGCCCTGTAATTTGGCGTGGGCCCAAATCCCTAAAATGGGAATGACCACAGCTGAAAGACAGAACCCAAAAGTAACCAACCACCAAGCTTCACCCCCTTTAAAACCTAGCTGGGGAGGGAGAACAAGATTGCCTGCGCCAAAAAACAACGAAAAAAGTGCGAATGCAACTACAAGAACATTCCTTTTGGTGATCATAAGCGAAAAATATTTGGAAAGATAGGTCAAATTTGTATATTCAAAGCCAAGTCGTTTTATCGATTTTTCTGAACATTTCATCGAATTTGTGCAGTTCATCGAAAAAATCAAAAAAAAACCGTGTCCAAAAGAATAAACTGGAAATCCGGGGCGTTGCCCTATAAACCAAACTGTTATACACTGCGTATAACCAACATCAACTAAAGCATTTATCGACCCCAAATCGAGACCGTGCAGTTTTAAATTATGATTTTATGAAACAAACTACTCCTTCTGACGGCAACAAACTTACCGGCATCTTTTGCAATTTCTTTGGACATCATTTTGTAGTATCAAAAAAGGTAACGGAACACATACAGGAATACCGTTGTCTGCATTGCCAAAAACAGGTGACCACGGATGAACGCGGCAAGCTTTCTGCCCTAACGCCCCAAATGCAAGAAATTAACAGTACATTGGAAGACATGTACCAAAAACGCAACCGCAGATCGGCTAGGACAATAGCACGTAAAAACGTTGCTTAAAAAGAATTCCAACCCTGCGCCTTTATCGGAATTTTAGAACTGTCCCGTGCTATAAGATGCACACCTTCCGCTTTTTCAGACATATGGCCTATGACCGTTAGGTGCGGATTACCCTTTATTTTTGGAAAATCTTTTTGGTCAATAGTAAATAGCAGCTCATAATCCTCCCCACCACTTAAGGCAATCATGGTACTATCCATTTTAAACTCTTCCGCAGTACTAATTACGGTTGGGTCTAAGGGAATCTTATCTTCATAAAGGTTACAGCCTACCTCGCTTTGTTTGCACAGATGTAAAATTTCAGAGGATAGACCATCACTAATATCGATCATTGCCGTTGGACAAACTTCCAGTTTTTCCAACAAGCCCACTATATCCTTTCGCGCTTCGGGTTTTAATTGCCTTTCCACTAAATAGGAATAAGGCTCCAAATCCGGTTGATTGCCCGGGTTTACCTTAAACACCTCGTTTTCCCGTTCCAAGACTTGCAAGCCAAGATATGCTCCGCCCAAGTCCCCAGTGACCACTAACAAATCATTTTCTTTGGAACCGTTGCGGTAAACAATATCTTTTTCCGCAGCCTGTCCTAGGGCCGTAACGCTTATGAGCATCCCTTTTGTTGAGGAAGTGGTGTCCCCGCCGATAAGGTCAACGCCATAGACTTTGCAGGCCATAGCCACACCACTATAGAATTCTTCCAAGGCTTCTAAAGGAAACCTGTTGGAGACGGCTATGGAAACCGTTATATGGGTAGCCATGGCGTTCATGGCATAAATATCAGAGAGGTTAACGATCACTGCTTTGTACCCTAAATGCTTTAGAGGCATATAACTAAGGTCAAAATGGACACCTTCTATTAAAAGATCGGTGGACACCACAGTTTTGGAATCTTTAAAATCCAAAATAGCGGCGTCGTCCCCAATACCTTTCACAGTAGATGCTTGATGGATATCAAAGTCTTTGGTAAGGTGTTTGATCAGGCCAAATTCCCCAAGTTCTTCTAAAGAGGTACGGGCTTCGTTTTTATCTGCTAGCATCCTGCAAAAATAAACCGAATACTTTAAAATTGTATCTTTACTATAACACCCAATACATAAACATGAAAAAAAGTATCCCCACACTACTATCATGCCTGCTTTTAACTTTCATTTGTTCTTGCGGAAGCGATGACAATGGCATACAGACTACGCCGGACGACGACACCATTATGATGATGGATGACGATGGTATGGACACAACAACTGGCATAGTACCTTGCGAAAACGGCATGGCCGGGGATTTTCCCTGTAATGGTTTTGATTTATTGGGCAGGGTTACCCTAGCAGAACTGTCTGCCAACTCGGCAAATGATATTTGGGGTTGGACCGATCCGGATACCGGGAACGAGTATGCCTTGGTAGGCTTGAATAATGGAACCGCCTTTGTGGATGTCTCTGGGGACGAACCCTTGTATTTGGGCAAATTACCAACGGCTACAAACCCTAGCACTTGGCGGGACGTAAAAGTGTATGACAATTATGCTTTTATAGTTTCTGAAGCTGCAGGCCACGGAATGCAGGTGTTTGATTTGACCAGATTGCGCGGATTGACCGAAGCACAAAATTTTACCGCAGACGCTGTTTACACAGGTATTGGTAATGCCCATAACATTGTAATCAATGAAGAAATGGGTTTTGCGTATCCCGTGGGAACGGCCCGGAACGATGCTTTTAATGGGGGCGCTCATTTTGTAGATATACAAAATCCTTTAAGTCCCACTGGTGTAGGGGGCTATGGAACCAATGGGTATACCCATGATGCCCAAGTGATTACCTATAATGGTCCAGATATGGATTATACAGGGAACGAAATTTTTATAGGATCTAACGAAAACGAGATTGCCATAGCCAACATTACGGATAAGAATGCGCCAACCGAAATAAGTACCATAAGCTATTCCAATTTAGGGTATACCCACCAAGGCTGGTTTACAGAGGACCATCGCTTTTTTATCTTAGGCGATGAGTTGGACGAGCAAGATTTTGGTTTTAATTCCAGAACCTTGATTTTTGACATGCAAGATTTGGACAATCCCGTATTGCATTTTGAATATACTGGACCTACCCAAGCCATAGATCATAACGGTTACGTATTGGGCGACGAATATTACCTAGCCAACTACACAGCAGGTATGCGGGTGCTTGACATTTCTGATATTGCCAATGAGAACATGACCGAAACAGGCTTTTTTGATACGTTCCCTAGCAATGACTCCGCCAGCTTTAACGGGGTTTGGAGCGTATATCCCTATTTTGAAAGCGGGAAAATCTTAATCAATGATAGCAATACCGGTTTGTTTGTAGTAAGACGTGCGCAATAAGAAATCCTATCTGAACTTATTAAAATGAAAAATAAAGGAATCGCATTCTTCCTTCCCCTACTGCTAGTTTTGATAGTTGCTTGTTCCAATGACAATGAGCCAGAGGAAATGGCCATGGAAATGGAACCCATTGCAGCCATAACCACCATAAGCAATATAGGTGGCAGTCTTAACGATAATGCCAATGCTGTAATTGCAACCTTAGATGGCGGTTATGCCATTTTAGGGCATACCCAAAGTGCAGATGGGGACGTTACGGATAAAACGGATACCAGTTTTGATTATTGGCTCTTGAAATATGATGAAGAAGGCACTTTGCAATGGTCAAAAAGTTATGGAGGTAGCGGTGACGACCGTGGGAATGCTATAGTACAGACCAGCGATGGCGGTTATGCCATTGTGGGTTACAGTACAAGTGCAGATGGGGATGTCAGCCAGAATGCCGGTGCCCAGGACTATTGGATTGTTAAAGTAAACGCTGTTGGGGAATTGCAATGGGAACGTTCCTATGGATTTTCTGGCCGGGATGAAGCCTTATCCATATTAGAGACAAGCGACCAGGGCTTTTTAGTGGTTGGGGAATTGGATGTCACCGCTTCCCAAGGAGAAGGCACAACACTACAACGACAACGCCATGCGGGGGGCAACTATTGGGCTTTAAAGTTGGATTCCAACGGTATGTTGGAATGGAGCAATTTTTTTGGCGGCACTTTTACGGATTCCGCCTTTGAAGTAGTAGCTGCAAATGATGAAGGTTATCTTATTATCGGATCTTCGGACAGCAATGATATCGATATTTCGGAGCACAAAGGGAGTTATGATTTTTGGGTGGTTAAAATCACGGCAGAGGGTAGTTTGCAATGGCAGAAAAGTTATGGGGGTTCTGAAATTGATCAGGCAAGGGCTGCTGTCGCCACAGAAAATGGGAACTATCTTATTGTGGGCGATACCCGAAGTACGGACCAAGATGTAGGGGTAAACAATGGCGGGGCGGATGTCTGGTTGGTACATATTGATGCCGATGGGGGTATCCTTTGGGAAAGCACCTTTGGGGGCAGTGCGTTTGATGTTGGTCGGGATATAAGCCCTTCCCAAGATGGCGGCTACTTTATTACCGGAAGTTCCCGAAGTTTGGATGGCCCGCTTACCGCAAATAATGGAAAGAATGATGTTTGGGTATTAAAGATTGATGAAAATGGCCTTTTAGAACAACAATGGACCTTTGGGGGTTCGGAAATTGATTTTGGCCATAGCATTGCCCAATTACAAAACGGAACGGTAGTAGTGGTGGGAGAATCTGCCAGTGCCGATAAAGATGTAAAAGAAAACAAAGGGTTTACCGATATTATAAAAATTGAATTGCGATGAAAAAAATGAACTTTTGGGTAATAGGACTCTTTGGGATGCTCTTTTTTGGATGTAGCGAAGAAGCCTCCCAGACCAATGCCCCAGTACCTGTAACCCTTACTTTTAACCATAATTGGGATGGGGAATCAATAACGGGAGACGATTTGAATACGCTAAAGTTTGCCAATGCCAATGGGCAATTGATGAGTGTGGAACTGCTACGCTATTTAATCTCCGATGTTACTTTTGAGCGTGCTGATGGCCAATCCATAACCCTAGACGGGTATCATCTTATTGATGTCACTAGGGATACGGGGCTTTCTTTTTCACTGCCCCAAGAAGTTCCTGTTGAAAATTACAGCAATGTTTCCTTCACTTTTGGTTTTGATAATGAAGATAATGTAGATGGGGCGTATCTGGATTTAAATTCCGTTTCTTGGAATGTTCCCATGATGCTAGGTGGCGGCTACCATTTTATGCAATTGGAGGGAAAGTTCATTGATGCATCCGATACGGAAACAGGATACCAATACCATGCCATTAGAGCGGTGGACAACGCTGGCGAAACCCAACGTTTCCAAGATACTTTCTTTACCGTAAACTTAGGTCCCGTAGACCTTTCCCAAAACACCACTATCGGAATAGGAATGAATGTTGCGGAGTGGTTTAAAAATCCTAACCTATGGGATCTAAATGTGTTGGGCTCCCGGCTAATGCCAAATTTCAATGCGCAAGTCATGATTTATGAGAATGGGCAAAGTGTGTTTGCGTTGGACAATACACCATGAATTTATGCAGAAAACATATTGTTTTTGCAGTAAGTGTTATTCTTTTTGCAGTGGCATGTGAGACGGAACCTCTTGTGGTTTCTGGACCTACACCACTCCCTTTAGAAGTGCCTTTGGTTTTTGAGGAACGGATTTTACCCCCAATTTTACCGGTAGACAACCGGCAGACGGTCGAAGGCATAGCCTTGGGGAGAAAGCTGTTTTTTGACCCTATTCTATCAGCAGATAAAACAGTGGCTTGTGCCAGTTGTCATAGTACCCAAAATGCTTTTACGGACAATACCCAGTTCAGCGATGGTATTAATGGAAGTTTTGGCAATAGGAACAGCATGCCCTTATTTAATTTGGCGTGGAATTATGACGAACGGTTTTTTTGGGACGGAGCCGCCAATAGTTTGGAAGAGCAGGCTTTTGAACCCGTGACCAACCCCAATGAAATGGGGAATACATGGAGTGCTGCCGTTGCCGCATTACAGCAGGATATGGAGTACCCCCAATTGTTCTTAGACGCTTTTGGTGAAGAAGGAATCGATTCCCTTAAGGTGGTAAAAGCCCTTTCGCAGTATGAGCGGACCCTTGTCTCCGCCAACTCAAGATTTGACCGTTTCTTATTGGGGGAATTGGAACTTACGGAACAAGAACAAAATGGATTGAATGTATTTTTAATGGAGACCAAAGGGGATTGTTTTCACTGTCATGGGAATCCAAACAATCCCTTGTGGACGGACAATCTTTTTCATAACAATGGCTTGGACGCTGCTTTTTCGGATTTGGGTTTGGGAGCTGTAACGGGCGACCCTAATGACAACGGAAAGTTCAGGTCCCCTTCTTTGCGGAACTTGGCCTTTACCGCCCCCTATATGCACGATGGGCGCTTTGCTACTTTGGATGAGGTAATCGATCACTATAGCGAAGGACTTCAAGATTCGGAAACCATAGACCCTTTGATGAAAAGCGTAAGTATGGGAGGGGTGCGACTATCCCAAAAAGATAAGGACGATCTTAAAGCGTTCTTGCTTTCCCTTTCTGATGAGCGTTTTACTACGTTCCCATAGTAGGAGGCCTTTGCAAAATTCAAAGTATGGGTGAAGTTCGATGCCCGAAAAAATTTCCCATAATTTGGATAGCGAAACACTTTTTAAGCCTTTATTCAAAGCTCTCCTTTAATGAGTTTGTAATTCCTGTAATAGGTCTTAATCCCTAGGTATCTTTTTAAAAAGCCTTTAAAGCGGTCCTTAAGACTTTTGTTACTCATAGAAATATCATACTTAAAAACCCAATTTTTATTGGCAATACGTTGCTGCATGACCTTGGGATGTCTTCCCTTAAAGAGGGCAACTTCCCTTACGTGTTTTTCGTAATCAAATTTCCCGGTTACCGGCGGTTGGCCAGCATCTAAAGGGCCTCTGTAAAGACTGCCAAAATTAGTTTGCTTTCGGAGCATGGCATCTGGCGGTCGTACCCAACCGTAGTGGTTTACATAGGCATCAATAGGAACTACCTGTAGTTTTTCATCGGTTTCCTTTCGAAATCCTTGGGCATCACCATAAGAATAGATAGAAGCCTTGTTTTTAACAACCCTGATCTCATGGGTATACCAATTGGAGGAAGTGCCTACATAATCATAAGAGCCGTAGAAGTGTCGGTACTTGAACAATAGACCGTCTACCTTTGGATGGTCCTTATACCTGGCCATTGCCATTGAAATTTTAATGAGATCGGTTTCATGGATAACTTCATCGCCTTGAATATAGAAGGCCCAATCCACATCCCCTGAAATATGTTGAAAAGCTTTATCAGTTTCTACGGCAAGTACACGTCCACCTTCCCGTAGATTTTCGTCCCAAACCGTTTCTATGATTTTGAGCTTGGGCTCGTTCATGGCCTTGATCAATTCCAAAGTACCGTCTTCGCATTTACCAATGGCAATAACAAATTCATCGCAAATAGGTAAAACCGACCTAATGGATTCGACTACGGGATAATCGTAAAGTATTGCGTTCTTAACAAAAGAAAAACCGCTAACCTTCATTCCTATTTTTTTGTAAAGATAACGGTTGCCATAGTTAGAAGAAAGATGGGGTATAGCCTTATAAACCTTTTAAAATTCCAGTTTTTAATCCAATACCATTCTGTTTAAGCTTTGTATAGAAAAAGTTTATCAAAATATACGTTATAATAATGTTAGCAATTGGTGTTTAACACTACTAATACGCTATATTTGGGGGCTATTTAGAATAAATCTTAGTAAACATGATAAAAGTATCGGATACCGCTAAACAAAAAGTCGTTGCTTTGATGACGGAGTCTGGGTTTGATGCTCATAAGGATTACGTTCGTGTTGGGGTAAAGAGTGGCGGATGCAGCGGGCTTTCTTACGAACTTGATTTTGATAAAACAGCATCGGAAACAGATAAAATTTTTGAAGATAACGCGGTGCGCATCATAGTGGATAAAAAAAGCTTTTTATATCTAGTAGGGACTACGCTGGAATACTCTGGTGGCCTCAATGGAAAAGGCTTTGTATTTAACAATCCAAATGCACAGCGTACCTGTGGATGTGGCGAGAGTTTCTCATTATAACAATTGAATAGAAAAAGGTTTAACCTTTATCCATATATCTTATGGCATACACTGAAGATGACTTAAAGAAAGAACTGGAAACTCAAGAGTATGAGTACGGTTTTTATACGAATATAGAATCGGACACTTTTCCTAAAGGATTGAACGAAGATATTGTCCGGGCTATTTCAAAAAAGAAAAATGAACCGGAATGGATGACGGAATGGCGTTTGGATGCCTATCGTATCTGGGAACAAATGGAAGAGCCGGAATGGGCCAATGTCCGCTATAAAAAACCGGATTTCCAAGCGATAAGTTATTACTCCGCCCCCAAAAAAGCAGATCCCAACAAATCCTTGGATGATGTAGATCCAGAATTGCTGGAAATGTACCGCAAACTTGGAATTTCCGTAGATGAGCAAAAACGTTTGCAGAACGTGGCGGTGGATATAGTGGTGGACTCCGTATCCGTGGCGACCACCTTTAAAAAGACACTGGCGGAAAAGGGGATTATCTTCATGCCTATTTCAGAAGCTATCCAAGAACATCCGGAACTCGTAAAAAAGTATATGGGTACGGTCGTTCCTAAAAAAGATAATTTTTATGCGGCTTTAAATTCGGCCGTTTTTACGGACGGGAGTTTTTGTTACATTCCCAAAGGGGTCAAATGCCCTATGGAGCTATCCACCTATTTTAGGATCAATGAAGGGGGTACTGGGCAGTTTGAGCGCACCTTGGTCATTGCTGATGAAAGCAGTTATGTAAGCTATTTGGAAGGATGTACCGCTCCCTCTAGGGATGAAAACCAGTTGCATGCCGCTGTAGTGGAGCTTATTGCTTTGGACGATGCCGAAATTAAGTATTCTACGGTACAAAATTGGTTTCCTGGAGATAAGGAAGGAAAAGGTGGGGTCTATAATTTTGTAACCAAAAGGGGACTGTGCGAAAGGAACTCCAAAATCTCATGGACCCAAGTAGAAACGGGATCTGCAGTTACCTGGAAATACCCTTCCTGTATTTTAAAAGGGGACAATTCCGTTGGGGAATTCTACTCCATTGCGGTGACCAACAATTACCAACAAGCGGATACCGGAACCAAGATGGTCCATCTGGGTAAGAATACCAGGAGCACCATAATCTCAAAAGGGATTTCCGCAGGAAAATCACAAAACAGCTATCGCGGATTGGTACAGGTGAACAGTAGGGCGGAAAACGCACGTAACTTTTCACAATGTGATTCCTTGCTTATGGGCAATGAGTGTGGTGCGCATACCTTTCCTTATATTGAAGCAAAGAACAAATCTGCCCAAATAGAACATGAGGCAACAACCAGTAAAATTGGGGAGGACCAGATTTTCTATTGTAACCAAAGGGGTATTGATACGGAAAAGGCAATTGCACTAATTGTAAATGGTTTTAGTAAAGAAGTATTGAACAAATTACCCATGGAATTTGCCGTAGAAGCGCAAAAATTATTGGAAATAAGCTTAGAAGGTTCGGTAGGGTAATACTATAAACGATGCTGGACAAGTATTTTATTTTGATGTTTTTGGTTGCTGCCAACACAGTAGGGACAACGGTTGATGAATTGACCATTAGTTATATACAATATCCAGTTGAATGGACAACAGAAGGTATTCGAGAACAAAGTTTTGAAAACGTGTCGCTAATGATGACAAAAGAATCTGGAAAAATATGGGAGATCGAAGATGTCAATAGAAATCAAACGCAGCAGCTTGAAATTTTGAAATCAGAAGTAACCCTTAAAGGAGAAGCGCCAATACGATTAAAGTATGATTGGGTAGATTTTAGGGATTTTAGATATACTGCTAGAGATACTATTTATTCAGTAAATGATAAATCCCCAATATTGGAGATATTGCAGAATAGCAATCAAAAAATAATGGAAATAAGAATTCTAGATAAAGAAAAGAGTCATCAAATAGGTGATTTATTGATCAAATACGATTAAATGAAAAAATACATAGCCCTCTGGGCCGTTTGCGCCTTATTCTCATGTAAAGATGCTAAAAAAGAAGATGCTTCTTCGGCTTCTAAAGAAATGGCCAAACCAGAAGTTAAACTCTATACTTTTAGTGGAGGAACCGTTTTGGTGAACAATTTGGAATTGTTTTCTCAAGACACTACGTATCATGGTCAAAGTAAGGAATTTGCGGATGCCTTTTATGTAATAAGCCACCCAAAGGGCAATTTAATGTGGGATGCCGGATTACCGGAAGGACTAATAGGCCTGCCAGAACCGTTTACGGATCCTAGCGGTGCGTTTACCGTTTCTAGAAAAGACTCCGTTTTGGCGCAGTTGGCCAGTATAGACATGATCCCTTCGGATATTGATTATATCGCGTTGTCCCATACCCACTTTGATCATACCGGTCATGCCGAAAAAATTAAAAATGCTAGCTGGTTGGTCCAAGAAGCAGAATATGATTTTGTGACGAGTGAGGCCATGCAAAAAAGTAACGCCGATATCTACAATGCGGTCAATGATCTGACCAAGGTGCAAAAACTGAATGGTGACCATGATGTTTTTGGTGATGGTAAAGTTGTTATAAAATCCATGCCCGGCCATACCCCAGGACACCAAGTACTCTACTTAGAACTAGCTGATCACGGTCCGTTGTTGCTTACAGGGGATTTGTACCATTTATACGAAAACAGGGAGCATAAGCGCATTCCCATTTTTAATTACGATGTAGAACAGACCATGGAAAGTATGGCAGATTTTGAAAAAATTGTAGTAGAAAAAGGAGCAAAAGTATACCTACAACACGCCAAGGGTGATTTTGACAAATTGCCCCAAGCACCAAACTATTTGAAGTAAAAGAAACACAGAGCAATGTTAGAAATAAAAGATTTACACGCTAGCGTAGAAGATAAAGAGATTCTAAAAGGGATCAACCTGGAAGTCAAAGCTGGGGAAGTCCATGCCATTATGGGACCAAATGGTTCCGGCAAAAGTACCTTGGCCTCCGTAATTGCGGGAAAAGAGGAATTTGAAGTAACCAAAGGATCCGTTGCCTTGGATGGGGAAGATTTAGAAGAAGTAGCCCCAGAAGAAAGAGCACACAAAGGGGTTTTTCTTTCGTTTCAATATCCGGTAGAAATTCCAGGGGTTTCAGTGACCAATTTTATGAAAACCGCCATCAACGAATCACGGAAAGCAAAAGGTCTGGAAGACATGCCCGCAAAGGATATGCTTAAACTGATCCGTGAGAAGTCCGAGTTATTGGAAATCGATAGAAAGTTCTTGTCCCGTTCCCTCAACGAAGGTTTTTCCGGGGGTGAGAAAAAGCGTAATGAGATTTTTCAAATGGCCATGTTGGAACCCAAAGTCGCTATTTTGGATGAAACCGATTCCGGATTGGATATCGATGCCCTTCGTATCGTAGCGAACGGGGTCAATAAATTGAAGAGTAAGGATAATGCCGTAATCGTCATTACCCATTACCAAAGGTTGTTGGATTATATAGTTCCAGATTTTGTGCATGTTTTGCACAACGGTAAGATTGTAAAATCCGGAGGAAAAGAATTGGCAATGGAATTGGAGGAAAAAGGATACGATTGGATTAAACAAGAAGCAACGGTATAGCCCTTATTTTTAAGTGTTTGATTTCTTTTGTTTCTGAGGGTTATGACCTATTAACAAAGATTTCAAGGGCGTAAAGTTTAAAGAAGAACAAACTAAAACTTGAAATATCAAACAAGATTTGATAAACAAGAAACTATCATAGAATGGATTTAAAAGAAAAATTAATTTCCTCCTTTATGGCTTTTGAGAACAATGTGGATATAGAACATCCCGTTCATGATATCCGTACAGAAGCCATTAAGAATTTTGAAACAAAAGGTTTTCCCTCTAAAAAAGAGGAAGCTTGGAAATATACCTCCCTCAATAGTCTTCAAAAGATTGACTTCAGCATTTTCCCCAAAGAGGACAATGCCTTGGAATATAAAGACGTAAAACGCTATTCCATTCATGAAATAGACACCTATAAAATTGTATTTATAGACGGTATTTATAGCTCCTACCTTTCAGAGACCACACATGACGGGGTGGATATTTGTTTGATGAGTTCGGCCCTAACAAAGCCTATGTACAGACAGGTCATAGACGTGTATTTTAATAAGGTAGCTTCCAAGGACGAGTCTTTGACCACCTTGAACACGGCATTTAGTAGGGAAGGGGCGTATATCTATATTCCCAAGAATAAAATGCCCAAAAAGCCGGTAGAAATCCTTCATTTTGCTACAGGGAACGAAGCTTCGTTACTATTGCAGCCGCGAAATTTGGTCATCGTAGAAGAGAATGCCGAGGTTCAGATTATAGAAAGACACCAAAGTCTGACCACTAATGAGGTGTTGACCAATTCCGTAACCGAAATATTTGCAGCGGAAAGTGCCATAGTCGATTATTACAAAATACAGAATGATGCGAATACCGCTTCTTTGATTGACAATACCTATATCAGCCAAAAAAGTAAAAGTAACGTAAAGGTACATACCTTCTCATTTGGTGGAAAGCTTACCCGTAATAACCTAAATTTCTATCAAGATGGGGAGTATATGGACTCCACTATGAAGGGAGTAACCATTTTAGGCGAAAAACAGCATGTGGATCACCATACCTTGGTGCATCACCAGCAGCCCAATTGCGAAAGCCACCAAGACTATAAAGGCATTTACGGGGAGAATTCCACAGGGGTCTTCAATGGTAAGATTATTGTGGATAAGATTGCACAGAAAACCAATGCTTTCCAGCAAAACAACAACATTTTGGTGAGCGATAAAGCTACTATAAATACCAAACCACAGTTGGAGATTTTTGCGGACGATGTAAAATGTTCCCATGGTTGTACCATTGGGCAATTGGATGAGGACGCCTTGTTTTATCTGCAATCCCGCGGAATCCCAAAGAAGGAAGCCAGGGCCTTGCTCATGTATGCCTTTGCCAATAATGTATTGGAAAGCGTTCGTATTCCAGAAGTAAAAAAGAGAATCAATAAACTAATCGCCAAAAAACTAGGGGTCAACCTTGGTTTTGACCTTTAATCATCTGGTTTGAAAAGGTCCATTCGTCTCAAAGCATGTATAGGGCTATTGGCCGTAGTATGTGTCTTTTTGAGCGCAAAAGGACAGGGTACCGCGTTTGGAATTAAAGGCGGACCTAGTTATTCTTCCGTTGTAGGCGACCTTACCGATGGGATCAAATTTCGATTTTCCGGCCATGCGGGAGTGTTTGTTGAATTTGATGTTTCATACAACTTCAAGTTGCAGCCGGAACTCGTCTATAGCTCCCAAGGCTTTCAATTTACCACGGATTTAGCCGCCATTGATAATGGAGGTTCCAATACCGACCAAAACAGGACTAGGACGAACGTCCGACTTAATTATTTGACAATACCCCTTATAGCCAAGTTTCGAATATCCGATAAGTTAAACTTGGAATTTGGCCCCCAGTTTGGGTTTTTAATAGATCAGGTAACACTTTTAAGAGTGCTGGATGGTACTACTAATACTACTGCGGATAGAAGAACAAGAATAGGAGGGAATTTTCAACTGGATTATGGGGGTGATGTAGGTTTGGAAATCCGGCTAACGGAACGGCTAAACCTTTCTCCAAGGATTTATATTGGACTCCGTGATCGCTTGAATGCCCTACCGCAGGCACAGAATGTAAACGTGTCCATGCAGTTGGCTATGGCATATACATTTTTAAATAGGTAATATGAGCTTAGCGCAGGATTTTTCAAACAGTTTTTTCTCCAGCTTACCAAGATGAAAAATTCCTTCAAAAAAAGGACTCTTTTATTTGATTCGTCCCTTTGGGCTAGTAAAAAAATAAATGAAGTATTGGTTTTATTGCGGTCATTGAAAAACTATGCGTTTACCGCCTTAAAGGGAATCCATATTATTTTTAAAACCTTAATTTTTACTGATCCTATAGGTAATCCTTCTATTTGAGATAACAGTATTGACCCTAAGGGTAAGGCCGGCAACATTGGAAATAAGTGTTGTAAAAGTACCACAAACAGTAGATGTATTGCTTGTCATAATCACCCGGTATTGCGAGTTGTTTTCATTTACACTTGGCCTTGAAATAGCGAGTTGGTTTGTGCTTGTTCCAGAATAAAGGGTATTGTCCGTTAAGTTGGTCCAAGTGCCTGCAATCAATCGCTGCCATTGAAAAGTACCTGCATCCGAAACAATTGAAAAATTCAAATCACAACCTAGACTGGTGATAACATCCGTGGGTTGCGTACTAATGGCTATAGGTGGCGCTTCTTGAAACTGGAATATGGAATTGGAATCCAAATCCGCTGGAGTTTGGTAAGAAGCGGCACTCACTGTTCCGTCGGGTTCCGTAGGAGGGGGGTCTCCAATACCAAACAGTTCATTGTCCCCGCCATCTGCCAAGGCATCATCGTAGGCTTCGTTGGAATCACTACACCCATCCCCATCACTATCGGTATCCATGAGATCCAAGTCCCCGTCCCCATCGGTATCCATAGGAAGAAAAGCTGGGGAGATAATCCCACTATCTGGGAAAGTTTCCAAGAAATCATAAACACCGTTATTACCAACACTACCATTGCTTGCATCTATTATTCCATCATTGTTGGTGTCGAAATTTATATTTCCCGATTCCACCAAATCGTAGATGCCGTCGTTATCCGTATCCAAATCAAAACTATTGGTTGTTCCATCGTTATCAATGTCAGGGCAAGTGGGCGTAGACAATATGTTGATTTGTACATTATCGATCAGGTTTCCAATAGAAAGACTCCCACTCGCCGTACTTACCGCCTCAAAAATGAAGAAAGTCTCAAATTCCCCTGCGGGTACGGTATAAGTGTTTGTATGGGTATTCCAACTAGACCTATCATTGCTCATAGTAGTTTGTACTGTAGCACCGGCAAAGGACCCCCCTATTCTAACCACCGCTACATCTGGAGTGCCAGTAGTCCTGCCACGGTGTTCAACGGACCAGCTAATTTGTGTGCCCGGGGATAAGCATAGGATTTGGAACAAGGCAGAGTTTTGGGTAGCGTTGAGTTCTGCATGCTGTCTGCCGGAAAACGATGTGATGCCAGAGTGTCCAGTACCCCATATTTCGATTAAATCATCCGTGGCAGTGGTATTCCAACCGCTCACAAGACTTTCATCGAGCAGTCTAAAACCACCATCAGGCACAAACGGACTTTCAAAATCTTCGTTCAATATAGGTTCCAGGCAAAAGAGGGAACCACATTCTTCATCATCCAAAATCCCGTCATTATCATCATCTAAGTCAACAAAGTCTAAAATCCCATCGCCATCAGTATCACCAAAAAGATTTCCAGTGATTAAAACATTGTCCAAGGTATAGGTCTCATTAGTAAAGGTATTGTGGAATTGTGCCCTTAGTTCCAATGTGGCACCGGACAAACCTGTTACCGAATAAGTAGCGTCAATGGGCTGGGTGGTAGATCCAGAGCGTGAGAAAATATCGATCCATGCTCCCCCGTCAATACGGTAAGATACCGTATAGTTGTCCGGATCCTCAAATTCTATTTGATCAAAAGTATCCGTGGTTATGGCGATGGCAATATTCATAAAAGGACTAATAGTAATGGGATCCGTTACCCATTCCAACGGATTGGCTGTCGTCGACCCAAAATTGTCAGTGTCATTAGCGAATATCAAGCCTCCGTTGACACTGGCTCCTGCCTCAGAATTCCATTGTGCGGAAGATGCGCCAGAACCCGTACCGGTAATTGTCCCATTTGGGTAGGAATCAAAATTTTCTTCCCAAATAACGATCTGGCCAATTGCGAATAGAGGAAATATGTAAATTAAGATATTTAAAAAAGAGGTTCGCATTTTGACTATGGGTGTATAAAGTACCTCTAAATTCCGCTTATTCACTGATGAGGCATAAATTATGTTGTAAAAAGTAAGATTCCTTATAGGAAAACACCAAATAATGATATCTAACCAAAAGAATGGAGAAGTTTGTTCATTTTCAACCCTTAAAGATTAACCATAAGATACCGTAAACACCGTTTGTATTGGAACCTACCCTAAAATGAAGCTTCTTTGGAACACATATAGCAAGGTCTTACCGTATAAATAGGTCCGTCTTGCAATCATTCTGTTTATACTGGGAGATCCTATAACATCTAGGAATCATCACATGGTGAAGCCAAATAAATTTAACCAAAACCGTCAACGGATTCTTTAGCCCTTGCGGAGGCGATATTGCGAGTATTCATTGCTATTTACATACAAAATAGATGATTTACATTTTCTTGCAAAATATTAATGCTAACAACCCTATTGCCCCCTGTTCTCCAATCAATTCAAACACCAAACTTTTTAACATACTAAGTGCCTAGTTGATCTGTTATATGTTGATCCCAAAAGTTAGAAAGCTGGGAAATCCGTACTATTTTCACGAACATATCGGGTATCTTTGCAACTTAGAATTAAGTTATGCTTAAGGTAACCAACATTCGTAACGACTTTCCCATCCTTAAAAGAGAGGTCAATGGAAAACCCTTGGTGTATTTGGACAATGCGGCAACATCCCAAACGCCGCAACAGGTCATTGATGTCATTACGGATTACTACCACAATTACAACGCCAATATCCATAGGGGTGTGCACGCGCTCTCCCAAGAGGCTACGGACAAATACGAAGAAGCTAGGGCCATTATCCAAAGGCACATCAATGCAGCAAAACCGCATGAGGTCATTTTCACCTCGGGGACAACGCATAGCATTAACTTAGTAGCCAATGGGTTCTCATCGCTAATAAAAAAAGAGGATGAGATACTCGTTTCCGCCATGGAGCACCATTCCAATATTGTGCCTTGGCAAATGCTCTGTGAACGTACGGGGGCAACCTTAAAAGTAATTCCCATGAACCAAGAAGGGGAATTGGTCATGAAGACCTATCATGAACTGCTTTCCCCAAAAACCAAATTGGTGTTTTGCAACCACGTTTCCAATGCCCTGGGTACGGTAAACCCCATAGAAGAAATTATTGGCGCGGCGCACAAGGTAGGTGCAGCGGTATTGATCGATGGTGCCCAAGCCGCCCCGCATATCATAGCTGATGTTCAAGCGTTGGATGTGGATTTTTATACCATCTCCGCCCATAAGGTTTGCGGGCCCACAGGTGCAGGAATGCTATATGGTAAAGAGGAATGGCTTAAAAGATTACCACCCTATCAAGGTGGTGGTGAGATGATTGCCGAAGTGACTTTTGAAAAAACCACCTATGCAGATCTTCCCCACAAATTTGAGGCGGGCACCCCAAACATTTGTGGCGGTATTGCTTTTGGTGCAGCTTTGGATTATATGAACCATATTGGTTTTGATGCCATTGCGGCGTATGAACAAGAGCTTTTGACATATGCTACGGAACAGCTTTTAAGTATTGAAGGGTTAAAAATTTACGGCACGGCAAAAGAGAAAACATCGGTGATTTCTTTTAATGTTGAACAAATACATCCGTACGATATAGGTACTATTTTAGACAAATTAGGGATTGCCGTCCGCACGGGCCACCATTGCGCCCAGCCTATTATGGATTTCTATAAAATTCCAGGAACGGTAAGGGCCAGCTTTTGTTTTTACAATACAAAAGAAGAAGTAGATACATTGGTGGCGGGGGTCAAACGCGCAAAATCCATGTTGCTTTAGCATGAATTAACATTTTGCCAATCTTTTGATTTACAAGCCTCCTAGTCGTATTTTTGCATAAAATTTTTAGATGTCCATAAAAGCGATCCAAGAAGAGATTATTGACGAGTTCAGCATGTTCGACGACTGGATGCAGCGTTATGAATACATGATAGATTTGGGCAAGTCCCTTCCATTGATCGTGGACAAATACAAAACTGATGACAACATCATCAAAGGATGCCAAAGTAAGGTATGGGTGCATGCAGAACTGGAAGCCGACAAATTGGTGTTCACTGCGGACAGTGACGCCATTATTACCAAAGGGATCATTGCCATTTTAATACGGGCGTTCAGCAATCAAAAACCACAGGATATCATTGATGCGGATACGCACTTTATTGACGAAATTGGATTAAAGGAACATTTGTCCCCAACTAGGGCCAACGGATTGGTGAGCATGATCAAACAGCTAAAACTATATGCCGTTGCCTATCAAACGCAGTTGGGATAAAATAAAACAGCTGTTGTAAACAGCAATAAAGAAAGAAGATATGAGTGAGGAGACTACCATAGACACGGCAGAACTGGGAGAAAAAATAGTAACCGTTTTAAAAACCATTTACGATCCAGAAATTCCCGTTGATATCTATGAATTGGGACTGATTTATGACGTACTCGTCAATGAAGATAATGAGGTAAAAATATTAATGACCCTTACCTCCCCCAACTGCCCCGTAGCGGAAACCTTGCCCGTTGAAGTAGAGGAAAAAGTAAAATCCTTGGATGCCATTAAAGATGCCGAAGTAGAAATCACCTTTGATCCCCCGTGGACGCAGGAACTGATGAGTGAGGAAGCAAAATTGGAACTTGGATTGCTTTAAGGCGCGATGCTAAGATGCGGATTGCAAATTCCGACCAAAGCTTCATCAGGCAGGTATCAAATAAAACCTATAATTTAATCCAATGTCCGAAATAGTAAATAGAGTATCCCAGAGCAAACTGATTACTTTTGATTTGGAGGATTTATATCCTGAGGGGAAACGCATCGTATTGGATATCAAAGATTGGCTTTATGAAGAAATCATCCTTAAGGAAAAAGAGTTTCGCGCATTTTTAGAGGACCAGGATTGGCAGCAGTATCAAGACAGCTATGTGTCCCTTGGGTGTTCTTCTAATGCTATCATACCAGGATGGGCTTATATGCTGGTTACGGCCAAGCTTGGTCCTTTCGCAAAAAAAGTGGTCGTTGGCTCGTTAGAAGACTTGGAAACGGCACTATACCAATCTGCTTTGGAAAATTTGGATGTATCCGTCTTTGAGGGTAAACCGGTCATTATTAAAGGGTGCTCCAACAAACCTGTCCCGCAGAACGCTTATATTCTGGCAACTACGAAAATTCAGGCGGTCGCAAAAAGTGTTATGTACGGAGAAGCCTGCTCTTCGGTTCCCTTATTTAAGAGAAAGTGACTTTTCTTTTCCCTAGAATGTGACAATTCATACTTTTGCGTTTCAAATAAGGTAAACATTATACATCATGAGAAAAGTAATTTTAATGGGCGCTTTTTTGGTAGGTGCTTTTACAATGACCGCGCAGACCGAAGAGGAGCTGAAAGTGGATTTGGCCAACAAAAAAGACTCCATTGGGGCTATACAAGGAAGGGCAGATGCCATTCAAGCACAAATTGATGCCCTACCGGGATGGAAAGTTGGAGCTTTTGGGACTATTGGAGGAAGTATTTCTGAATTCAACAATTGGTTTGCCCAAGGCATTCCCAATAACTCCTCTGGAAACATTGGTTTTACGGTAAACGCTTTTGCCAACCTACAGCAAGAAAAGTTCTTTTGGAGAAACTCCTTGAACACCAACTTAAATTGGGTAAAATTGGATAACCAAGATGACCCTAATGATGAGGACGGGTTTAGACAGGCTACGGACGTTTTTAACCTATCTTCCCTATACGGTCAAAAATTAAGTGAAAAATTGGCCATCTCAGGTTTGGCGGAGTATCGCACAACCATACTCAGCAACTTTAACGATCCTGGATATTTGGATTTTGGTGTTGGTGCAACTTGGACACCGATCCCAAATTTGGTGGTTGTGGTACACCCCTTGAACTACAACTTTGTTTTTGCGAATGACAATACTATTTTCAATTCTTCCTTAGGGGCAAAAATCGTTGCGGACTATACAAGACAAATTGGTGCTGTGTCTTTTAAAACCAACCTTTCTGCCTTTCAAAGCTATGAAAGTAGTGATTTAAGTAACTGGACATGGACCAACTCTTTTGCATATACCCTTTGGAAAAAAATTGGGGTAGGTTTTGATTTTGGTTTAAGAAACAACAGACAGGAGACCCTTAATTTCGTAAGAAATTTAGCAGCGACGCCCGATCCAAATGCTACGTTTGAAAACTTGGATAACGAAGTACAATCGTATTGGACCTTGGGCTTGAGCTACGCTTTCTAAGGACAAGAAGATAATTTTTAAATGAAAAAGCCCCGAGCAATGATAGCTCGGGGCTTTTTTCTGGTAGGTTACTTAGTCCATTTAGTTCGGATGGTCTGTATTACTAGTCTTGGGGAAAACTAATAACTGCAACGAATTTAAGGGCAGTCCTGTTGGAAAACTATTTTTTGATGTCAATCCCCCTTTTTTTGTGGAATCCCCTTTTTTGTTTTTTTCTGTCAGAAAAACTAATACTCGTCCAAATGTTCTGGATATAGGAAGTTGTTGTAGGGAAATCGTGTGACATGGATATCGCGGACTTCATCATACACGCGTTTTCTAAAATCATCCAAGTTTTCATTGTTCAACGCGGATATAAAAAGGGCGCGGTCGCCCACTTTGGCGTACCAAGTGCGTTTCCACTCCTCTAGGGAAAAATGGGCTTTGGTTCGTTCCGTTATCAAATCGTCTTCCTCAATGACCTCAGGCTGGTATTGGTCAATTTTATTGAAGACCATAATGGTTTTTTTGTCGGCACTTTTAATTTCATCCAAAATCTGGTGTACGGATGCTATATGTTCTTCAAAATTGGGATGGGAAATATCTACTACATGGAGCAGTAAATCTGCTTCCCTAACCTCGTCCAAGGTACTTTTAAAACTTTCTACAAGCTGTGTGGGCAACTTTCGTATAAACCCAACGGTGTCGCTTAAAAGAAAGGGAAGGTTGCCCAGGACCACCTTTCGTACCGTTGTGTCCAAAGTAGCAAAGAGTTTGTTCTCCGCAAAGACCTTGCTCTTGCTTATGACATTCATTAAAGTAGATTTGCCAACATTGGTATAACCAACAAGGGCTACACGTACTAGGGCCCCACGGTTACCACGTTGGGTTTCCATTTGTCTGTCAATTTTGAGCAATTTCTTTTTTAACAAGGCAATACGGTCCCTTACGATCCTCCGGTCCGTCTCAATTTCCGTTTCCCCAGGACCACGCATTCCAATACCACCACGTTGCCTTTCCAAGTGGGTCCATAGTCCGGTCAATCGTGGGAGTAGGTATTCATATTGTGCCAATTCTACCTGTGTTCTGGCATAACTGGTTTGTGCACGTTGGGCAAAAATGTCCAAGATTAAACTGGTACGGTCAAGAATCTTACACTTTAAGAGTTTTTCAATATTGTTCTGTTGTGCGGGACTTAACTCATCATCAAAAATAACGGAGCCAATATCGTGCTCTTTGACATAGCCATGTACTTCTTCCATCTTACCGCTACCAATGTAGGTTTTTGGATTTGGGGTCTCTACACGTTGTACAAAACGTTTGGTCACTTTACCGCCGGCGGTATAGGTTAGAAATTCCAGTTCGTCCAAATATTCCGTAACGCGCTCTTCATTCTGTTTGGAGTTAATGACCCCCACTAAGATGGCTTTTTCGTATTCAAACGTCTTTTTCTCTAGCATAGCTTCGTTTAAAAGGCAAAAATACACATTGTTTACTAGGAGTTTTTGTATTTTTCCTTGTACCATTAACGCAATCACCAATGGCAAAAAAGTTTTTTATCCCAAAAAACGACACCTCAGCAGAAGGTTTTCGTTACCGAGGCATGGCCGGTTCCAGACTTGAAAATTTGACCGATGCTATTTTTGGCTTTGCCATTACGCTATTGGTCATAGCGTCCCAAGTGCCTACCACCTATATGGAGTTACAGGCATCCATGTATAGTTTTCTGGGATTTATCTTCTGTATTATGCTCTTGTTGGGGCTTTGGGACAACCACAATAGTTTTTTCCTTCACTTTGGATTGCAAGATAAGACCACCAAAATTCTAAACTTTCTGTTTCTGTTCGTACTGCTGTTCTACATATACCCTTTAAAGTATTTGTTTTCTTTTTTGGGGACAAGGATTTATGCACAGGTTAAAATAGCCATGGGGGATAGGTCCGAAGCACTTTTGAAGGTTGTAGACAGTATTAATAATGCGGCGCTTGATAGTGGACAATGGGTAGATATCATGCTACGTTTTGGACTGGGCCTTTTCTTAATGTACCTATTGTTATTATTAATGCATGTCAATGCCTATAGAAAGAGTTCTTATTTAAGACTATCTGAAGAAGAGCGGTACATCACTAGGACATTTATCCAGGCTTACGGTATTTTGGTAGGCATATGTACCCTATCCATGGGAATCGTACTTATATTTGGTGGTGGCAGCGCAGCAGTTGCCGGCATGGTGTATATTCTTGTCGGTATTATACTGCCCTTACATAGAAAGTTTAGGCGCAAAAGAATGACCAAGACCTTAGTATAACCATAGCATCAAATACCGTATCCCATTATGGCAGAGGACAGAAAACGTTTTACCGTAGCATTTTATAATTTAGAAAACTATTTTGATACTAGAAACGACCCACATAAACTTGATGATGACTTTACGCCCAAAGGGTTTAAAAAATGGGATGACAAACGCTTTGCGTGGAAAACGAAGAAACTGGCCAAAGCCATTAGCGAGATTGGGGAAGAAGAGACAGACGCCCCTCCTGTATTATTAGGTGTAGCCGAAATAGAAAATGCCAAAGTTTTAGAAGCGTTATTGGCCTCAAAAAAATTAAAGGACGTCAATTATGACTATGTGCATTTTGAGTCCCCTGATGAACGGGGTATCGATACAGGTCTTATTTACAATGCTGATTTTTTTGAAGTACTCAAAGGGGAAACCCTTCCTTTGTTGGTAGAAAACACTAATGGGGAAAGGGATTTTACAAGGGATATTTTATATGTATCCGGAAAATTGAACGGGGAGAAAATCCATCTTTTTGTCAACCATTGGCCATCAAGAAGGGATGGCTCCAAAGAAACGGAATATAAGCGGGTTGCTGCCGCTGCTACGGTACTTCAAAAAATAGAATTGTTAAAAAAAGAGGATAAAGAGCCCCATATTATTGTAATGGGTGATTTTAATGATAATCCGCAATCCGCCAGTATAAAACACCTTATGGAATCCCGGTTGTTCATAAACCCTATGGAAAAGTTGCTTTCGCCCTTAGGAGGGAGTGCGAATTACAAAGGGGAATGGAGTTTGTTTGATCAAGTATTGCTGTCCCATAGTTTTTTGAATGTGGAAAAGGGAACCCACAGTTTTGATAAAGCCGCTATTTTCGCCCCTCGGTTTTTGAAGGAATGGAAAGGAAAGTATAAAGGTAATCCCTACCGAACGTATGCCGGAAGAAAATACATAGGCGGATATAGTGACCATTTTCCCGTGTATGCGGTTTTAGAACTAAAATCATAAAAGAAAGAAAATACCTACACCACAAAATATTTTCAGTTCACAACAGCTTTACAATCCAGTAGCGGTATTTCATCGAAAATAAAGTGCTTTTCAACGATACTTATTGAAGATTAAAATATATTTGTAGTCCAAATCTTACTTAACCGAAATTATGGACAACAAAGCTACCATGCCTTTTATAGGCAAACTGTTCCTGTTTTTTTACTTATTCATATCGTTAAATCCTCTTATTGGTCAAGTCACCACAACACCCATCCATCACTATTTTGAAGGAGAAGACTCCAAGCTTGCCCAATTGATCGAAAACTTTGAGAAGGAAGAATTGGCCTTTTACAAAAAAAGACAAAGTTCTAACGCCTATGGTTCCCTGCCCACAAAACAGCTAGACGGCACCTTAGTGGACCTGCATGCTTTTGGTACGGACGGCACCCCTTTGTATTACAGCACATTGGCATCACCCACAAGTGAGGTATCACGGGCGCATACCCTATATAGTGGAGGAGCGTTGGATTTAGGTATTACAGGTAAGGGAATGCAAGTAGGCGTTTGGGATTCTGGTATTGCCTTAGGGACACATCAAGAGTTTGATGGACGAATCATTAGAGGAGATAGTTCTACCGAGGTAGACTATCATGCCACCATGGTCGCCGGGGTTTTGGCATCATCAGGGATAAAGGAAGAGGCGCAAGGGGTCGCCTATGAAGCTGAGGTATTGGCACATAACTGGACTAGGGATAGAATAGAAGTTACAGAAGCCGCCGCCCGCGGATTGTTATTGTCCAATCATTCTTATGGAATACGGAGTGATCGCGTACCGGATTGGTATTTTGGCAGCTACATCAAGATTTCCCAAGATTGGGATAATATTATGTACTACGCTCCTTATTACTTAATGGTGACCGCCTCTGGAAATGCCCAGAACTCTTATGACAATAGCCAACCTAACTACGGAAAAACAAAAGATGGATTTGACCTATTATTGGGTTTTACAACGGCCAAAAATGGTTTGGTCATAGCTGGCGCGGAAACCCGCTTGGATGCCGACGCTAATCTACGATATGCTGAAGTAACCAGTTACAGTAGTTTTGGACCAACGGACGACGGTAGGATAAAGCCTGATCTGGCCGGAGATGGTGAATTGGTCAATTCCACCTCTGATAACGGAACCACAAGCTATGGCAACTTAAGGGGGACCTCCATGGCGGCACCCGGGGTTACGGGCTCTTTGGTGCTTTTACAAGCATACCATGGAGAACTATATGGTTCTTATATGAAAGCCGCAACCTTAAAAGGCTTGGCATTGCATACTGCGGATGATGTACAAGAACCTGGACCGGATTATAAGATGGGATGGGGGGTTATCAATACAAGGAAGGCTGCAGAAGTACTGGTACAACAAGAGTATAGTTCATTGGTAGTTGAAGAAAAACTAGTGCAAGATGCTTCCCATAGCATGACCGTGTATGCAAGTGGTGAAGAACCTTTGTCCGTTTCCATTTCCTGGACAGATCCGGCCTCTGAAAACATCAATAGCGGGGAACTCAATGCTACCCAAGCAGCTTTGGTCAACGATCTGGATATTAGAATTACCCAGAACGGACAGACCTACTATCCATGGAAACTTAACGCTGCCAATGCCAGCTCCCCGGCAACCCATGGTGATAATTCTGTTGATCCTTTTGAGCGTATCGATGTTTTGGAAGCATCTGGGGAGTATACCATTACGGTCACACATAAGGGAGGTTTGACCATGGACCAGCAAAACTTTACGCTTATTGCCACGGGCATACGGTTAAGCAATTGTACGCTTGCACCGCCTACCTCTATTTCCTTGGACAAGGCCAAAGAGCGTTCGGTTTCTTGGTACTGGGGAACGGTATCGGAAACGCTATTTGAAGTGCAAACGAAAACATCCGATGATGCAAATTGGAACACCCAACGTACTTGGGACAACAACATTACCATGAACGATTTGGAACTAGGGAAGGATTATATATTGCGTATACGTACCGTTTGTACGGAGAATTTAGCTTCGGATTTTTCTGAGGAAGTGTCGTTTACCTTTAACGGAGTGGAAACCAAACCTAACAATGCTACTCTAGATAATGGCACACAAGCTATTTCCTTGTCCGTATTTCCCAATCCGGCAACAGAAAGTATAACCGTGCAGAATGACCTATCCGACAACGCTACCTATAGTATTGCGACACTTTCCGGTTTTAGAATCAAATATGGGGCCATGACGGAAAAAGTGAATGTAAGTGACTTGGCCACCGGTGTTTATCTGCTTTCCATAAGGGATTCCAAAGGTGTGCGAAGCACCAAGTTTTTCAAAAATTAAAGGGACTAGGGGACCCTTTCTATCTGATCTTCAGATAGTAAAGTATCGCCACGTAGCCTTAAGAAAACTTGGGCCGTGGTGATGACGTCCAATTCGCAATAGGTAACTATTCTATCCAAATTGGAATCATCATAATACACGGCTTTGACCATACTACCGTCCATGTCATCCTTAGGGGAAGGGATTCCCAATACGTTGGCCATTAACTTCAAGGAAGTATAGTGTTTGTAATCGCCAAATTTCCATAGTTCCATGGTGTCCAAATGCGGAATTTCCCAGGGCTTTTTACCAAAAAGGTCAAGTTTGTACGGGAGTTTAATGTTATGGATAAGCATCCGTCTTGCGATATAAGGAAAATCGAATTCCTTGGCATTATGTCCGCAAAGAAGGTGTTTTGGTTGGTTAAAATGGTCCTGTAACAAGGCTTTAAATTCTAGCAAAAGTTCTTCTTCTTTGCCTTTAAAAGAAGTTACCCTAAAATTTTTCGTATTTCCTTGCTCCATAAAATAGCCTACGGAGATACAGATGATTTTTCCAAACTCTGCCCAGATACCGGCACGTTCATAGAACTCCTCCGCACTATGGTCGTCTTTACGTTGGTATTTGGACTTCTGTTCCCATAATAACTGTTTTTCCTGTGACAAGGATGCAAAATGTTCATGTTCTGGGACGGTTTCAATATCCAAAAAGAGAATATGGTCCAGTTTTAGTTTATACAGCATGCTACAAATTAGTAAATTGCTTTTAAGTTGTGGACGTTGTCCGGTTAAAACCATATATTATCCTTATTAAGGATAAAGGGAACATCCAAAAATCAAAATACAACGTAAATAGCTAAAATCCGTTTTATGAAGTGGTGTAGTCGTTTTGTTTTAAGCTTACTTTTTGCTTTTATTGGTACAATGGTCATAGTCTCCTGTGGGGATGACGATTCTCCAGCACCAGAGGAAGTAATTCAAGAAGATGAAGGTACTACCGATGAAGACACATCAGGGGATGAAAGTTCAGGCGAAGAGTCAGATGGGGAAACTGAAGAAGGCGATACCGGTGGGGATGGAGAAGATTCAAATGAAGATGGTTCAGGGGAGGATGGAGAAGACTCGGAAGATGGGGACTCCAATCAAGACGAAGACGGAGATGGTTCCAATGGAGAAGATGGAAGTTCTGAAGAAGGTGATTCCAATCAAGATGAAGATGGTTCCAGTGGAGAGGACGGGGGTTCTGAAGATGGGGACTCCGGCGATAATAATGACGACGAAGCGGAAGAAGATGGCGGTACCGATACTGGTGATGGAAATGAGGGCCAAGAAGATGGTTCTGATGATAACGATGGTAGCGATGGTGATACCGATAATGACGAAACCCCTGATAACGTACCCCCAACTATTGTCTTTGTAGCTCCACAGAATAATCAAACCCTACAGGAAGGAGCCAATATCATGGTGGTTGCCGATGTTATCGATGACGTTAGTGTATCCAATGCACGCTTGTTCGTAAACGGGGTTTTTGTAAGACAAGAAAGTGTAACACCTTATGAGTGGGGGGCTAATCCCAATGATACTGCCTTAATGAATATGCTAGCGGGATCATACGAACTACGGATAGTAGCAACCGATTCGTCTGGAAACACTAATGAAGCATCGATTATGGTGCTGGTTGAAGAAGCTGCCATGGATGATGATAATAACGATGATGGTACGGATGGCAACAGCGACGATGCCGATTGCAGTGCCGAGAACGTTGTTTTTAATGAGGCTAACGGTCTGGTTGCTATTGAGTTTGAGAAAGGAAATTTTACCGAAGAATGGTTTCTAAGAACGCAGGAACCCGGTTTTACGGGTCAGGGATACATGGTTTGGGAAGGTACCCAACGTTTTTCAAACCCTGCTTTTGGGCGTTCCACATTTAAGATTAGGATAACGAATCCCGGGACGTACCAGTTTATCTGGCGCAGTGCGGTCACCATTGGAGATTCGGGAAGCGAACATAATGATACTTGGTTACGTTTTGCAGATGCCGCTGATTTTTTTGGTCAGAAAAGGGAAAGTATCGTTTTTCCCAATGATACCGGAAAAACGCCCAACCCTAACGGTAGTAGCAGGGATGGATTCTTTAAAATTTTTAGAAGTGGAAGCGACTTAAGTTTTAAATGGCAATCCAAGACATCAGACAATGACGGGCATGACATTTTTGTGGTTTTCGATAGTCCTGGGGTGTATACCATGGATATCGCTGCTCGATCTAGCGGACATGCTATTGATAAGTTTGTATTGTTTGATACCTCTATTTCTTCGGACGATGCGATCAATTTTGCCAACACTTCGGATAGTCAGGAAAACTGCCAGTAAAGCAAGTTAAAAAAGGGAAGTTTGTTTTACGGGACATTCATGGGCTAACAACCATTTTTTACGGTGCAATCCACCTGCATATCCTGTAAGATCACCATTACTGCCAATTACCCTATGGCAGGGAACTACGATCCACAAAGGATTTTTGCCGTTTGCCGCAGCGACCGCCCTAATTGCTTTTACGTCACCCAGGGTCTTGGAAAGCTCCATATAAGAAACGGTTTTGCCATAAGGAATTTCCAGTAGTGCTTTCCAGACCTTTTGTTGGAATTCCGTTCCCACTGGATTCAATTTTAAATCGAAGGTTTTTCTATCCCTCTCAAAATATTCCTGGAATTGGTAAAGGGCATCTTCCAATACATGGGGAACAGTGCCTTTGGGAGCTTGCCCATCAAAAACGGTCACAGAGGATAGACCTTGTTCGTCCCCTTTTAGTTCTGCATAGCCAATGGGTGTTTGTAGATAGGCAACCTCCATTACTCTACTTCGTTGGAACCTTCAATAATGCCTAGCCGCTTGGCACGGGCCTCCCAATTCTTTCGGGCCAAGACCTGTAAGTCTTCCACATGGTCACTTTCATCCATAATCTCTAACCCAAGTAGGGTTTCTATGACGTCTTCCATGGTAACCAACCCACTTACGGAACCATACTCATCAACTACTAAAGAAATATGTTCCTTTTTATCCACAAAAATCTTGAAGAGTTCCGGTACAGGTGTATTTCGTTTTGTCACCAGTATTTCACGTTGAATACTGGCCAAGGTATTTTTTCCATTTTTATTGATGATGGCCTCCAAGAGCTCATCCTTTAAGAAGAAACCGGTAATATTATCCGCCCTATCCTTAAAAATGGGGATTCTTGAAAAACGAAAAGGCCGATTATCGTTAAAAAATTCTTGGATACTGATGTCTTCAGAAGCTACTTTCATTACGGTACGAGGCGTCATAACATCTTTGGCCAGAATTTCATCAAAGGATAACAAATTCCGGATTACCTTGGATTCCGATTCTTCAAAAACGCCTTCTTCCTCGGCAATGTCCGTCATAGCGGTAAAATCCTCCCTGCTAAGGACACTCCCATGCCCCCCTTTTTTGCCTATGAGTTTGGTAAACAATTGTAAAATCCAAAGTAGCCCTGTCCATTTCATAATAAATACCATGGCACGTAACGCTTTTGAGGTAAAATTGGACAGTTGTTTCCAATAGGTGGCGCCGATGGTCTTTGGGATAATTTCGGATGCAATCAATATCAAAATCGTCATTAGGGTAGAGACCACTCCCACCATAAGATCCTCCGAAAATGAGATGCCAAAAAAAGATTTTGTTTCACTACCATAAAGCTCCGCATAGGCAACTTTAGCTTGTACACCAACCAGAATAGCCCCAACGGTATGCGCAACCGTATTCAAGGTTAAAATTGCAATTAGCGGCTTATCCACATCCTTTTTTAATTGTTCCAGCTCTGAGGCGTACACCTTGCCTTCTTGTTTTTTTACATTAAGGAAAGTGGGCGTAATGCTCAATAACACTGCCTCTAAAATGGAGCATAAAAAGGAAAAGAAAATAGAGATAAGCGCGTAAAAGATAAGAAGACCCATAAGTGAATAGTATGAAAACTAAAGTACTCAAATTTTATATAACGCCATTACATTAATTTTACGGCATCTTTTGCAAAATAACTGGCAATGATATTGGCACCGGCCCGTTTAATGGCGATTAGTTGTTCCATCATTACCGCATCATGGTCCAACCATCCCCTTTGCGCTGCGGCTTTTAGCATGGCATATTCCCCGGAAACTTGGTAGACCGCTACGGGAACTTCTACTTCATTTTTGATTTCACGAACGATATCCAAATAACAAAGACCTGGTTTCACCATAACGATATCTGCACCCTCATCAATGTCTTGTTGGGTTTCTTTAAGGGCTTCAAACCTGTTGGCGGCGTCCATTTGATAGGTTTTTTTATCCTTTGGGACATTTTTTATGGCAACAGGGGCGGAATCCAACGCATCCCTAAAAGGCCCGTAAAAAGCACTGGCATATTTTGCGGAATAACTCATGATGCCCGTATTTTGAAAGCCCTCTTCTTCCAAAGCTTCACGAATGGTTAAAATACGTCCATCCATCATATCGCTTGGTGCTACAAAATCTGCGCCTGCCGTGGCGTGGGAAACACTCATTTCCGCAAGCACCTCGCAGGTATCGTCATTTAGGATGGTCCCATCGGCAACAATGCCGTCATGGCCATAAGAAGAAAATGGATCTAAGGCAACATCAGTCATGACCAATAGTTCTGGACAGGCATTCTTCACCGTTTTAACGGCACGCTGCATTAGACCATCGGGGTTTAGGGCTTCCGTTCCCTTGTTGTCCTTAAGGGAATCATCAACCTTAACGAACAAAAGGACTGCACAAAGTCCCATGTGCCAAAGCTCCTTAACTTCTTTTTCCAATACGTCCAGGCTCATACGGTAATAGTTGGGCATGGAAGGTATTTCTTCTTTTACCCCTTTTCCCTCTACCACAAAAAGTGGTACTAAAAAGTCGCTGGGCGTAATAACAGTTTCCCGTACCAAATGCCTAATGGCATCTGAGGTTCTAAGTCTTCTGTTTCTAAGTAATGGGTACATTTTTTTGTATTAAATAATTAGTTTTCAGTGGTACACTAAGATAACAGCTTAAATAGTAATCTCCCCTACAAGATAAAGCACCGCCTTACCGGAAATCTTGACACGTTCCCCAAGGTGCTTGCAAAGTAGCTCCCCGCCACGTTTGGACAATTGTCTGGCCGTCATTTTTGTTTTGCCCAGGACTTTGGACCAATAGGGAATCATGGTGGTGTGTGCAGATCCCGTTACGGGGTCTTCGGGAATACCGCATTGCGGGGCAAAGAAACGGGAAACAAAGTCTACGTGCTCTCCTTGTGCCGAAATAATGACCCCCCTACAATCGAGTTGATTGAGGAGGTGAAAATTTGGCTGAATCGCTTCAATTTCTTGTTGGGAATTGTAGATAAGGAGGTAATCCGTCTTGCCTTTTATGGTTCGCTGAGGTGTTAAACCTATAGCTTTGGTAATCGCAGTATCATTCTGTAACGCAATAATTTGGTCCCTAGGAAAATCTAAGGTCATAAAACCATCGACCTCTTTGGTAACCAAAAGTTCCCCGCTTCTGGGAGAATTAAAACGAATGGTATTTTCTAAATAGCCATAGTGGTTATACAGCACATAGGCCGCCGCCAGGGTAGCATGGCCGCAAAGGTCAACTTCGGTTTCCGGGGTAAACCACCGCAGTTCAAAGCTGCTGTTCTGCTGTACGATAAACGCGGTTTCCGCCAAATTGTTTTCCTGTGCTATTTTTTGAAGCAAAGCACTTTCCAACCATTCTTCCAAAAGGCATACCGCTGCCGGATTGCCACCAAAAACATGGTCCGTAAATGCATCGACTTGATAAAGTGTTAGTTTCATAGGCTTATGCTAAGGTTGCACCCATTCTTTAGGGTTTTTTAAAACAATAATCAATTTTTCCTCTTCGCTCCCTTTTTCAGGTTGGTGGTCATACCGCCATTGTACATGTGGTGGAAGACTCATTAAAATACTTTCAATACGGCCATTGGTGCGCAGTCCAAAGAGTGTTCCCTTGTCATGCACCAAATTGAATTCTACATAACGCCCACGTCTAATCTCCTGCCAATCCCTTTGGTGTTCGTTGTAAGCTAGTTCCTTACGCTTTGTAACAATCGGTATATAACTATCTAAAAAGCTATCGCCCACTTGGGTCACAAAGGCGTACCAGGCGTTCATGTACATATCATTGGTAGCCTTACAGTAATCAAAAAATAGCCCTCCAATACCACGGGCCTCGTTTCTGTGGGCGTTCCAAAAATAAGAATCACATCGGTCTTTATATTTTGCGTAGAAATCTGGGTGATGCTGGTCACACGCTTTTTTACATACCGTGTGGAAATGCACGGCATCTTCCTCAAAGAGATAATAGGGGGTAAGGTCTTGTCCCCCGCCAAACCATTGATCTACTATTTTTCCTTCTTGGTCGTACATCTCAAAATAGCGCCAGTTGGCATGGACGGTAGGAACAAAGGGATTTTTTGGGTGGAGTACCAAACTTAGCCCACAGGCAAAGAAGTCCGCGTCCTTAACCCCAAAATAGGTTTGCATGCTCTCTGGCAGTGCCCCGTGCACGGCAGAAATGTTTACCCCTCCTTTTTCAAAGACCGCTCCGTTTTCAATCACCCGTGTTCTGCCCCCGCCGCCTTCCGGTCGCTTCCATACATCCTCTTTAAAAGTTCCGCTTCCATCCACTTCTTCCAGGGCGGACGTAATCGTGTCTTGGAGTTGTACGATGTAGTTGTAAAACTGGTCTTTCATTTCCATTAGTCATCCGTTAGGTGTACCAAACTTAAGCGATATTGCGTTAGGTCGCTATCAGAATTTATTTTTATCGACTGTACTGTTAATTCCAAAAAATGGGCGATTACCTTTTCCAAAGGTTGTAGAGGGTTTTCCAGAAAAACATTCCGTCCTATGGTATTGTTATGGAAGTCCATTCGTTTGGCCAAATCCCGATTGGCAAAAGCAATTTCATGCCAATCCGTTATGGACTTGGTCCAAAAGAGTACCCGATCTGTATTTTTAGACTTATTGGTACATTTTTTGGCAATAAGGTAATTCCAAAGCGCATGTCTAAAAGCGTTCGCCGGTCCGTTTTGGTAGTGTTTTCTGCCAAAATGGGAAGTGGAAATGGCCATGCATTCTTTTGTGGCCAGATAGGTGGGGTATAAAAAGCGTAGGTGCCTAAAAGATAGCCTTAAAAGCTGCCATAAAGCGGAAAAGCGCACATGCTTTAAGGTATCCAAAATCATGCTACTTTTCTTGATAACGTTCGTACAGCTCCATATCCACAAATTCACCATCATATTTCTGATGGGATTTTTGTAAGGTCCGTTGATGGACAAACCCATTTTTTTTGGCGATACCAATGCTGGCGGGATTGGTTTTATGCGCAATAATTTGAAGGGTATGTAGCTGCAACTCCCCCAAGGCCCATACACAGATATGGGAAACCAAGGTGGAGGTAATGCCTTTCCCTTCATATTGATACCCTATACAATACGCCAGTTCTCCTTGTCCGTTGACTTTTGATAGCTCTTTTAAATACAACAACCCAATTATAGTCCGATTGGTATTTTCTTTTAGCGTAAACAGGTATTCTTCTTGCTTGGCAAACTGTTTTACCTTGGTTTCTACAAAAATTTCTGCTAAGGTGGGAGTAAGATTGGCCTTTAATGTCAACGGAAAATACGGTTTTAAGCGCTCCGCGTTGGAGACCACAAAATCACACAACCGCCAGGCATCTTTTTGATGGATCGGCGCTAAACTGTAGTTGTCAAAATGGATCTCCATAGGGTAAAGGTTTAAAACATCATGATGGTTTGTATTCTTTGACGGCCTCTACAAAGGCCCCGGCATTTTCCAAGGGAATATTGGGCAGGATGCCATGGCCTAAGTTGACAATGTATTGGTCTTTTCCAAATTCGGTAATCATTTGATGGACCATTTTCTTGATTTCCGATGGTGGGGACAATAAACGAGAGGGGTCAAAATTTCCTTGTAGGGTGATGTTGCCACCGCTTAAATAGCGCGCATTCCTTGCAGAGCACGTCCAATCTACCCCTAGGGCCGCTGCGCCTGATTTTGCCATTTCGCCCAATGCAAACCAACATCCTTTTCCAAAAACGATAACAGGAGTTTCGTCCTTTAGGGCATCTACGATTTGTTGGATGTACTGAAAGGAAAATTCTTGATAATCGGTTGGAGAGAGCATACCGCCCCAGGAATCAAAAATTTGTACCGCATTTACCCCGGCCTTTACTTTAGCTTTGAGATAGGCAATTGTAGTATCCGTAATTTTTTGTAGGAGCTGGTGGGCCGCTTTGGGCTGTGTAAAACAAAAGCCTTTGGCAAGGTCAAAGTTTTTACTCCCTTGTCCCTGTACGCAATAACACAAAATGGTCCATGGGGATCCGGCAAAACCTATTAACGGAATCTCATCGTTGAGTTTTTCCTTGGTCATGCTAATAGCATCCATCACATACCCTAAAGTATCTTGGATATCCGGGACGATAACCCTGTCCAAATCTTTGGCATCACGAATAGGCTGCGGTAAATAAGGGCCAAAATTGGGTTTCATCTCCACATCAATGCCCATCGCTTGCGGAATTACCAGAATATCACTGAACAAAATGGCGGCGTCCATACCATAGCGCCGTATGGGTTGTACTGTAATTTCGGAGGCTAGTTCCGGGGTTTGGCAACGGGTAAAAAAATCATATTTGATTTTTATTTCTTGGAATTCGGGCAAATAACGCCCCGCTTGGCGCATCATCCATACAGGGGGCCTGTCTACGGTTTCCCCTTTAAGTGCCCTTAAGAATAAATCGTTTTTAATCATTACTTCTAAAGTGTTTAATTGCCTGTACCAACACATTTTCCACCGTTGGTTTGTTGGCAATAGTGATTTGATCGGTATGTTTTTTTGCTTCTGCAGCGGTCGTTTCGCCAATGCAAAACGCCCAATGGTCCTTCAAGTTGTTTTGTGCACTAAAACTTTGCACGCCACTGGGACTATAGAAGAGAACGGCATCAAAACTCCGTTGAAACATTTTGGGCTGCAACAGGGTCTGGTAAACCACCACTTCTTTATACCAAATGTTATTTTCTTGTAAAGTTTTTGGTAATGCTTCCCGTCTTTGATTTCCGGAAAAGAAAAGAAAGGATGCGGTTGGGTGTTTTTTAATGATGTTATGGGCCAAGTCTAGGGCGTTGTTGGCAAAAGCGATGACGGTAAACCCATTTTCCGTTAGCAGTTGCGCTGTTTTTTCACCAACGCAAAAAGCCTTATGTCCATTACTGGGGTATCGCTCTAAAAAACTTAAAACCGCATTTTTACTGGTAAACAGATAAAAGTCAAAATTGGGTTCCAGTTCAAATTCCAAGGAATGGGTGCTAATGGCATTGTAATGCACAAAACCCAATCCTGCGCTGAGCACCAATTCTTGTTGGGGTGGGGTCAAAATTTTAGTGGACAGAATTGTTGAGCTCATTTTTTATCTCTTCTAACAACTGTTTGCCCCCGTTCTCCAACACTTCGTAAGCACAACTCTTGCCAAATCCTTTGTGCTGGGCAAGCGGACGTTCTTTTGCTATGGTTACTGCGGCACTGCCGTCCAGGGCATGCAAGCACCCCTTAAAATAAACCTTTTGGTCTTTTATTTCTGCCAATGCGCCAATGGGTGCGGTACAACCCCCTTCCAAAGTGCGTAAAAATTCGCGTTCTATCTGTGTGGCTATGGCGGTTTGGGCATGGTTTAAGGGGGCAAGGGCTTCCAATACCTCGGTATTTTTTTCCAAAGCAACCACTAGCATGGCCCCTTGGGCAGGGGCGGGTACCATCCAGTCCAATACTACCGCATCTTTGGGCAATAGTTTAATACGTTCCAAGCCTGCTTTGGCAAAGATGGCCCCGTTCCAATCGTTTTCAATCAATTTTATGAGTCGGGAATTCACATTACCCCTTAAATCCACCACGGTATGATGCGGATATTTGGCCAGCCATTGCGCCTTTCTTCGCAAACTTCCAGTGGCCAAGGTACCTTTATCGTTCAAAAAGTCGGTGCCTTTATGGACCAAGATGTCTTCACTAACGGCACGTTGCAATACCGCTGCGGCGGTTATCCCCTTGGGCAGTTGTGTAGGGACATCTTTCATGGAATGAACCGCGATATCAATATCGCCTTTTAGCAGGGCTACGTCCAGGGTTTTGGTAAATATTCCCGTAATGCCCAGTTCATAAAGCGGCATGTCCAATTTAAGGTCGCCGTCAGATTTTACAGGAACCAGGGCTGTGCTATGGCCTATTGCCTCCAATTGGTTTTGTACCGTGGTTGCTTGCCAGAGTGCTAGTTCGCTATCCCGCGTTCCAATGCGGATGACTTTACTCATTTGGATTGGATTTCTAATTGAAAGACCTCTTGGATCAGTGCCAAGCTATCGTCTGTATCCGTTTCCGTCTTTTTCAAATGGTTGGCAAACTGTTTCGTGATTTTTTGGATGATACGTTCAGAAACGATAGCTGCCTGTTCTTCATTAAAATCGGATAGTTTTTTGGACTGAAAATCGAGCTCTTCCTCTTTTATGGTCATTAACTTTTGCTTGAGCGCGTTAATGACCGGCGCAAATTTTCGGGTTTCCAACCATTTCATAAAATCGCCTTTTACCTCATTGATAATCACTTTGGCCTTAGGGACATAGGCTTTTCTTTTGTTTAAGGTCGCATCGGTAATTTGGGAAAGTTGATCCAAATGCACCAAGGTTACATTATTGAGGTCTTGCACGTTATCATCCACATTTTTTGGTACCGATAGGTCTAAAATGAGCAAAGGTTTTTTGGCATGGATGAGGGCTTTGGAAATGGTGGGCAGTTGTGCCCCCGTGGCCACCACCAAAACATCGGTTTTTCTAATTTCGGTCTGTAAATCCCCATAATCCTTGACCAAAAGTTCAAATTTACCTGCAATGGCTTCGGCTTTTTCCTTGGTTCTATTGATCAGTGTGATATGGGAATTGCTGGTATGTTTGATTAAATTTTCACAAGTGTTACGGCCAATTTTTCCAGTTCCAAAGAGTAGGATATTCTTTTCCGAAATATCCGGTACGGTATTCAAGATGTATTTTACGGACGCAAAGGCCACTGAGGTGGCACCGCTGGATATTTCCGTTTCGTTTTTAATGCGTTTACTGGCCTGTATAACGGAATTGCACAAGCGTTCCAAAAAAGGATTGGACATCCCCAATTTTTTGGACCGATAAAAACTCTGTTTTATTTGGCTGATGATTTCAAAATCCCCCAGTATTTGACTGTCGAGACCGGTACCGACCAGAAAAAGATGGCTAATGGCTTCCTGGTTTTTATACACGTAGGCTACCTCTTGAAATTCCTCTACGGTACCTTGGCTATGTTCGCAAAGCAATTGTATCAATTGAAACGGATGCTGTGCAAAACCAAAAAGTTCCGTACGGTTGCAGGTAGAAATGGCCAAAAGCCCTTCGATACCCGCTTCTTTGGCCGCTTTGGTTATAGCATCTATTTTGGGCACATCCAAACTGAATTTGCCACGTACGGCGGCATCTGCTTTTTTATAGCTTAAACCTACGGCGTAGAACGAACTATGTTTGGAAAGATGGTAATGCTTCATATCCTAGTGCGGCACCACAAAAATAAATGGACAAAAACGTAAAAAATAACGCTAGCGGAACTATAAATAGCATTTGGACGGCCATTTTGCGCATAGTTGGGTGAAATTCCCTTTAACTACTGTAATCATTGAAAAAATAAAACTTCAAAAAGATTGTTTAGAGTAATTCTAAATAGTATTTTTAGGCCATGAAAGCAGAAACTCCAGACAAAAATAACGCCAAAGGTTCCTATGAGGAGATTTTAATAGAACCGGGCTTCTATGTGCTTAAGATCCAAAACGATACCACTACCATCAAAAAAGTACGAAGGGATATTGACAGCACCTATATCCAATTCCATTTTTCATTAAAGGGGAAGGCCAAATTTTTGTTCAATGCCGGGAATTATGGTTTGGAGGTCTCTGAGGAAAACTCCCTTTTGCTCTTCAATACCCAAAAAAGCCTACCGCTGCATGCAGCTTTGGAGCCGGATTCTTGGTTGTTGTCCGTGGTGATGACCATTAGAAAGTTCCATTCCCTCTTTTCTGCGGAAGCAGAATACATCCCGTTCTTAACGGAAGGGGCCAACGACAAAAAATACTATTCGCAAGAAGTACTTACCCCTAGTATGGCTGTGGTGCTCAGCCAGCTTATGGGGTATAATCTGCATCCCTCCATAAAAAACCTCTATGTTAAGGGCAAGGTATACGAATTACTGTCGTTATACTTTAATAAAACGGAAGATGCGGATTTGGAGCAATGCCCCTTTCTGGCAGATGAGGATAACGTAAGGCGTATTAAGCAAGCCAAAGAAATTATTATTGCCAGAATGGCAGAACCGCCTACGCTGGCAGAACTTTCTGCGGAAATTGGGTTGCCCCTTAAGAAGCTAAAGGAAGGGTTTAAGCAGATTTATGGGGATTCCGTCTTTGGGTTTCTGTTCGATTATAAAATGGAATACGCCCGTAAAATGTTGGAAACGGGGAAACACAATGTCAATGAGGTGGGTTTAAAGGTAGGCTACAGCACGGCCAGTCATTTTATCGCTTCGTTCAAAAAGAAATATGGCACTACGCCCAAAAAATATTTAACTTCATCATCATAAAGTAAACCACCCATGAAATTCATCAAATCAATCGCAATCACCTTTTTCTGTATTTCTTTAACCTTATCCGCACAGGAGGACCCCGTACCGGTAAGAAAACGGCCGGACTTTGTCCTGGTCTTTACCAAAACCGAAGGCTACCGCCATAACAGCATTACAGCCGGTGTTAAGGTGCTAAGGGAACTGGGGCGTGAGAACAATTTTATCGTTATCCGCACGGAAAGCTCCGAAGACTTTACGGAACGCAATTTAAAGAACTATGGCCTTGTGGTATTTTTAAGCACTACCGGAGATGTTTTGGATAATGACGAACAACAGGCTTTTGAAAACTACATCAAGGGCGGGGGTAGCTATTTGGGGATCCATGCCGCTGCGGACACGGAATTTGATTGGGCCTGGTACGGCCAATTGGTAGGGGGTTATTTTACAAGCCATCCCAACGATCCCAATGTAAGAAAGGCCACCGTACAACGCGTGGTAAAAGACCATCCTTCTACAAAACACTTGCCAGATGCTTGGACCAGAAACGACGAATGGTACAACTACAAAAACCTAAATGCCAATGTCACCGTACTCCTAAATTTGGAAGAGGCCAGCTATGAAGGCGGTACCAATGGTGAAAACCATCCCATTGCCTGGGCGCATGAGTTTGATGGGGGCCGCGCGTACTATACCGGCGGAGGACATACCAATCAGTCTTTTATGGAGCCGGACTTTAGGCAACACTTGTTGGGTGCCGTAGAATGGTGTTTGGGGCGGTAACCCATTTAGTAGCTGGCATAGTATTCTGTATAGTGGGTTTTATGGGGTTAAGGGAAACCATCTAGGGGTAAATACGCAAGACATTTGCAAGAAACAAGGTTTTAATTTCTAGACGAGCCTGCCTAACGGAGGGGCAGCCCTTTTGGGCATTATACGCTTTTGGGGGACCAATAATACGAATAGTATTCGTATAATATACGTTTCAAATGGTCCAGACTTAAAAGGTATATATGTAATACATTTACACAATTGTTGTGGTGCATTGAATGAAAAAAGAACTAATCATATCAACTGAACATACTTTAGGTGGTTCTCCCAGATTAGACGGAAGACGTTTAGACGTTAGACATGTGATTTGGGGTATAACTGAGTTTGACAATGGAGACATAAAATCTTATCAAGACGATTTTGAAGTGACTAATGAGCAGATTCGACATGCAATAATGTATTGCAAAGATGAAATCTGTGAACTACAAGAAGTTCCTCAATCTTGTAACGGGTGCAGCAAAAAATTTCGAAAGGATACTGAAACTTGGAAAGAATATCTTCAGGAAATGGGAGGAATTGAAAAAATTGAAACTGATGATGAAACAATAATTAAAGTCGGAGTCAATACAACCCTATTAGGTGATTTAGAAAATCATAAAAAGGACTTTAAGGGAGCAGATTCTTGGGAAACTGCTCAGTCGCTCTTTCAAAATCTGAAAGATGAATTTAATCTCCCTGAAACCTATGAAATGTTGACTAATGAAAAATAAAACGACACCACAACAAGGTATAAATGGCATTAAAACGACCATTTATACAGAACGTTGTCAACAATTAGAACTCAATAAATTCAAATATTTTGATTTATAACAAATTAATTATACTTCCTGAATTATGGAGAAAAGTAATTTAACTAGTGATGAAATGAAAAATAAATTCATCCAGCTCACAGAGCTATTAATTTTTAACGATTCAAAAGAAAAAGCTATAAATAGAATAGAAGATGTATTTTCTAATAATACTCTAAAAAATATTGACGATTATAAATATGAACTTGCAAGGGAATGGAATGATAGTTCTGGTCAAATTTATGAAGGAGTAATGTTTGTCACAGTTGACTGGACAGTAAACAGCAAAGATTTTATTTGGGAAATCAATAAAATTTTAGGAAAAATTACAAAGGACATAAACTTCCCCACTGAGGAAGAAGTAAGAAATAGAGGAGAATATTATAGTAGTGATTTGTTATATCTTTTTGCTAATGCTTTTAAAAAGGAAGGAATTACTATGGCATCATTAGGTACAGAAATGGACTATGCTATCCACTACTTCGTAGAAAGTAAAAACTTTGATAAAGTTTACAATATATTTAAAGAACTAGAAGCAGATCCATTAAAACCATATTAAGAATAATTTGGAATTTTACTTATAAAATAAAAAAACTGTTGCCAACAAATGTAGCCTTCCCTTTTTTGGAGAAGGCTACACAGATTGACAAGATGAAAATCTTAAAATATGGATTAGTGATTTGCACAGCAGGACATCCAAATGAGTTTTTACAAGAAATTGGAATTGCTGAAAGTATGAGAAATGTAATGGTTGACGACCGGCTTGGTCAACGTTTTGAAAATAAAGAAATGGTAATTTTAGGCGGAACGTTGGATAAAGAGAAGGTAAGACCAATTCACTCAGAAATCATAAATTCAATTGGAGAAAAAATAAAAAGAAACTGTGCCTAACGGTTTGTACAATGCACATGCTACCTTTGGGAAGCAAATGCACCAAACTAGAGACGTTACCAATAATTAGAAAATAATGAAAAAAATCGTTTTTATCCTTTGTCCTTTTTTCATTCTACTTGGATGTAATTCTAATAATAAAAAAAGTAATCAACCGGAAAACCCCGGATTAGTATTAATACCTAGAAGCATTCTTGTATCTAAATTCGAACAAGTCAGTCCAGAAGAAATAGTAGCATCCCAGTTTTATAAGACGTATAACTCGGAAAACAAAGATGCCCCCTTTGGTGATTTTATGTCTAGAATATGGGATAATTATGGAGAAAATTTAGAGTCTATTGGAAAGCCCCAAGAAAAGAAAGGAGACACTTATGCTTTCAAACATCGAGAGACAGGTATTGTCTTCAGTGCATACCCAGGTGGATTAGGACCTTCTTTTGGAGGTTTTGATAAGGATAGGGATGAATTGGAAAATATAATATCCGAATTTGAAGAACTATTGGCCATATCAGATAATGCAGATTGCGAATTTACTCTTCTTGTAGATGATGGAAAATTCAAAATTGGAGCTAAATCAGGACAAGCTTTCGACTTACTTGTACCATATGATTAAGAGGATTCTTTAAGTGAAAACTATTGGTAACAAGGGTAACCGTTGCACAATCCCTTAGATTTTTTTGGATGAACGACCTGTTCAGCTATTTTTTATGGACTCCCCTTTTTATACCAACAAAGGATGTATAGTTCATTGTGACTGAATTCCTTAATGGGGATTCATTTCAATTTGCTGTCCTTAAGTTATGACGGAAAATCATAGCTGATTTTTGGCAACGAGCCAGACACAAAACCGTTGTAACACATACTACTCAACAACAATATTCTTTCCATATTCACTGTTAATATTTTAAAAAAGTAACTTTTAAGTTACCTTTGAGTAATAGAGAAAGTTAAGGAGGTAATCCAATAGAAAAACTATTTCGAGGAATTCTTGCTCAAACAATCGACAAAGGGGCCGGGCTAATGAATTCATAC